>NZ_QUGR01000010.1:166613-202604 GCF_003479145.1 Parabacteroides sp. AF18-52 | reverse complement strand
AACTATTTTTTAGATAATAACGTTATCATAACACTATAATTCTGAAGGACTGACTATTAGATATCAAAAAAAATATTCATAAACTTCACGCTTATTCGAGATAACAATTATTCCCTATATATTATGTACAAAAAAACAAAAGCCCCGTATCCTTCTGGATATGGAGCTTTGTTTACCTCTTTGGTTTTACCCGAGGTCAACCTAAATACGATTTGAGGAGCTTGCTACGTGTTCCTTGTCTTAATCTTCTGATTGCTTTTTCCTTGATCTGGCGGACGCGCTCTCTAGTGAGGCCAAATTTGTCGCCAATCTCTTCCAATGTCATTTCTTGACAGCCAATACCGAAAAACATTTTGATTATTTCACATTCTCTTTCGGTTAGTGTAGCAAGTGCTCGGTCAATTTCTTTTGCCAATGACTCGTTCATCAACGATCGGTCAGCGATAGGAGCGTCATCGTTCACAAGCACGTCCAAAAGACTGTTGTCTTCGCCTTCTACAAACGGAGCATCCACAGAGATATGCCTTCCAGACACCTTTAGAGTATCTGAAATTTTATCTACAGGAATATCCAGTTCGTCTGCCAATTCTTCGGGAGAAGGTCTACGTTCATTTTCCTGTTCAAATTTAGAGAAGGCTTTACTGATCTTATTCAGCGAACCCACCTGATTCAACGGAAGACGAACAATTCTCGACTGTTCTGCCAAAGCCTGCAAAATAGACTGACGAATCCACCATACAGCATACGAAATGAACTTAAACCCTCTGGTTTCATCAAATTTCTCAGCCGCTTTAATCAACCCCAGGTTACCTTCGTTAATAAGGTCAGGTAAACTTAATCCCTGGTTTTGATATTGCTTAGCTACAGAAACGACGAAACGCAGGTTAGCTCTGGTTAATTTCTCCAATGCTCTCCGGTCGCCTCTTTTAATTGCCTGTGCCAATTCTACTTCCTCTTCCACTGTAATAAGATCTTCACGGCCTATTTCCTGAAGATACTTATCAAGCGAAGCACTTTCGCGATTGGTAATGGACTTTGTGATCTTTAACTGTCTCATCCAATGTTTTTAATTGAGAAATATCAGGGTGCAAAGATAATATTATTTTTATTGACAAAATTGGTCGAGTGCACCCTACACCCGACCAATTATAAACCTTTAACAATCTTCCCGCCAAATAAGACGAATATAACTTTATTTTATTATTCGGCTAGATCAATAGCATATACTTTTGTACGTCCGTTCGGATAGAAACCTTTCACTACGATGTAACGATCGTCTGCATTTCCTTTCAAGACCTTTTCTACCAACTTTTCCAGTTGTTCGGGTGTAGAGATCTTCTGGTCATTGACAATCATGATAACAAAGCCTTTCTGGATTCCGGCATCTTTCAATTTACCTTTCAACAATCCTGTTACTTCAATACCATAACTTACACCAAGTTCACGTTTTTGTTTATCCGTCAACGCTTTAAAAGCGGCTCCAAGAACATCTGCACTGTTATCACCTGCGCTCTTCACTACAGATGTACTACCTTGTGCATTACGAAGTTCTACATTAAATGTCTTACTGCTACCATTACGGTCTACAGTGATCTGAACTTTATCACCCGGGCGATATTTGCTGATCTGTTCCTGCAATGCATTAGCATTTTTAATCTTAGCTCCATTAACAGCAATGATCACGTCACCCTTCTCGATTCCGGCTTCTTTCGCAGAACTTCTTTCAGCAAAATCTGAAACACAAGCTCCTTCAGAAACTTTAATCTTCGATTTCAATTCGGTCAGTTCTTCTTTTAATTTACTATCCAGATTCGGATAACTCAGCTGATCGGCAATATCACCCACACTCATCATCAATACACCGAGGATTGCACGCTGAACAGTTCCATACTGTTTCAAATCGCTAGCCACTTTACCAGCAATACTGATAGGCACTGCAAATGAATATCCGGCAAAGTTTCCTGTTTCAGAATAGATAGCTGTATTGATACCAACCAGTTCACCTTTCGTATTCACCAAAGCACCACCACTGTTACCAGGGTTTACTGCTGCATCTGTCTGGATGAACGATTCGATTTTACTTCTATCGCCTCCCATAGAGATACCGCGTCCTTTTGCACTAACGATACCGGCAGTTACAGTCGATGTCAGATTGAAAGGGTTACCTACAGCCAGAACCCACTCTCCTACTTTCAGTTTCTCAGAATCTCCGAACGGAATAGTCGGAAGATCTTTTGCATCTACTTTAATCAATGCAATATCTGTTGTAGGATCGGTTCCGATCAACTTCGCTGAGAATTTACGGTTATCATTCAATGTTACTTCCAATTCATCAGCACCATCAATCACATGGTTATTAGTGATTATATATCCATCGGTAGAAATAATGACTCCTGAACCGGCTCCTACACGAGGCTGCGGCTGAGGACGCTGGAAACCTCCACGGCCCCCGAATCCAAAGAAGTACTCAAAAGGATCCATATACTGCTGCTGGCCTCCGCCATCTGCAGATTGTTTAGCATTCGTTGTTGCCTTGATATGTACAACTCCGTGCACAGTACTCTCCGCAGCAGTAGTAAAATCGGTATTCTCTGCAGCAACTGCATTCATACCCGTCAACCGGTAAGGCTGATTAAAAGTATTCGCCGCAGTCGAGTTCGAGGCATTATATACTGATTGATTTTTATTCATCAAATAAGCACTCGTTCCAACTGCCGCACCCGTACTGATCGCAGCTACGAGAACAAAACCAAGCACATTTTTCCACATCTTTCTCATACTCTTTTTATTTTATCAAACATTTAAATTTAACACTTTTCTTTCGACAAAGAAAACTCAAAAAACGTGCGATTATTCCATTTAGCCTTGATTTTTTATCACTTTTAACGGCGAATTATCCGGGGTTAACTGCGCTTAACAGTACTGTGCATTGCAAAGTACCTTTTTAACAATCACTCCCCTGCCAAATGGTCATGCTTTCAGTAATATAACAGTAAGAACGGCAGAAAGTTCAACTAAGTTGACAGTTGACAAGTGACAGTTGACAGATTAAAGAAAGAGTTTCCTTTACTTATCAAGTAACCTTTGATCCACTTATTAAGTAACTCTTCGCCAACTCGATAAGCAGATATCCCTACTACTTACTAAGTAAACCAGCCCTTATTCGGTAAGTAACCCAAAGACAAACAGATAAACACCCTGCCCTTATCTTTACCCAAAATTGTCAACCGTCAACCGTCAACTGTCAACTAAAATACCTATCTTTGTCGCATTGCAGCCTGCCGGTCTGTCGCTCATCTTCGGATGTGAGGAAAGTCCGGGCAACACAGAGCACCATACTTCTTAACGGGAAGCAGTCCGCAAGGGCTGAGTAATGTAACAGAGAATAACCGCCGGATCCGTCCGGTAAGGGTGAAAAGGTGAGGTAAGAGCTCACCGGATCCTGTAGCAATACAGGATGCCGTACATCTTATGGGTTGTAAGGTCATGTATACCGGCGTATGTAGGATTGCTCGTCCGATGCCGGGGGGTAGACCGCTAAAGCTTGCCGGTGACGGTAAGACAAGATAAATGGCAGACACTCCGACTCCGGTTGGAGCACAGGACCCGGCTTACAGGCAGGCTGCATTTTTTTATTCATCCGGCAAACACCTTTTGCCCTTACAAATCACAGCATGAAGAAGAAGACGGATAAAAAGACTGGTGATAAAAAGCCTCTGATAGAACGGATCAACGCCTTGCTGACAAGAACCATTCGTTTTGTAACTTACGACATCTGGAGAATTACAGAGAATGAAGTAAGCGGCCTGAAAGAGCTTTATATCAACACGATCAAGACAATCATACTTGCTGTACGCGGATTCAACAGTGAGAATCTGCAAACCAAAGCATCAGCCCTTACCTACAGCACATTTCTAGCCATTGTTCCTTTATTAGCTGTATTAGTAGGTATTGCCAAGGGTTTCGGATTTCAGGCAACCGTCCGGAAAGAGTTGCTCTATTACTTTCCCGGACACGAAAACGAACTCAACAAGGCTTTCCAGTATGTAGAGAATTACCTGGCACAGGCACAAGGCGGTGTTATTATCGGAATTGGTCTTGTCTTGCTATTTTATACGGTCATCAACCTGATCTCTTCCATTGAAGATACCTTTAACGATATCTGGCAAATAAAAAAGTCACGACCCTGGTATAGAAAAATATCCGACTACCTGGCTCTGTTCCTTATATTACCGGTACTGATGACAGCTTCCAGCGGACTTTCCATCTTTGCTTCTACCTTGCAAAATTCATTCCTGAGCAATTACCTGTTTTTCACCCCACTGGTTGAACTTGCTCTGAATGTAGTACCTTATATTATTACGATCATGGCTTTTACCGGTTTATACCTGTCTCTTCCCAACACAAAAGTCAGGTTCATCAACGGATTGATCGCAGGTATAATCGCAGGTTGTGCTTTCCAGTTCTTCCAGTTCATTTACATTACCGGACAAATCTGGGTAAGTAAGTACAATGCCATTTACGGTAGTTTCGCCGCCTTACCTTTATTATTACTATGGTTACAATTATCCTGGTTGATATGTCTTTTCGGGGCCGAACTGTCGTATGCCTCACAGAATGTAAAAAAGTTCAGCTTTGAACGCGACAGTAAAAACATCAGCCGCAGATATAAGGACTTCCTGACTTTGCTTATCTCTTCCCTGATCATAAAACGATTCGTTAACGGGGAAAAACCATATACGGCCGACGAATTGTCGGATGCCTACCGCATCCCTATCCGTCTTACTACAGATATTCTTTATTTGCTTACCGAACTAGGTATCATTATAGAAGTAAATTACGGAGATGATGAACGAGTCGTTTATTATCAACCCGCTATCGACATAAATAAAATAACAGTCGGTTACCTGTTCACCAAAATGGATGAATACGGTTCCGAAAATTTCAAGATAGATACTTCCAAACTTTTTACCAAAGAATGGCATGCATTACTAAAAACCCGGGAAGATATGATCAAAGCGAACGACAACATCCTTCTCAAAGATCTCTAAACGATTGAAAATGGAGGATGAAGAGCTGACAGTTCCACCCAGGAACAAAAATGACCTGACGCATGGTCCCGTGTGGAAAGTGATCGTACGTTTCGCTTTGCCGCTTCTTATCGGGAACTTGTTACAACAACTCTATAATATCACTGACAGTATCATTGTCGGACAGTTTCTGGGAAAAGAGGCATTGGCCGCCGTTTCTGCATCCTTCTTTATTTACTACTTTATCATTTCACTTGTCATCGGTGTCGGAAGCGGAACATCAGTGGTCGTTTCACAATTCTTCGGAGCTAAACAATATGATAAAGTACAGCGGGCATTTTCCTCCTTCTTTATATTTATGCTGGTGGCAGGCATTGCTCTTTCAATTGCCGGGATCATATTTGCAGAACCGATCTTCCGTCTGACAAATACGCCGGAAGAAGTTATACCTGGTGCCGTTGCTTATTTCAGGATTTATATCGGAGGAACTTTCCTGTTTGTTACATTCAACAGTATCATCTCCATATTGAGAGGCGTAGGTGAATCCGTCCGTCCTATGATCTTCATTTTCATTACGACAGTATTGAATATCGTACTGGATTTACTTTTCATCGTAGGGTTCGACTGGGGAATTGAAGGTGCGGCACGTGCAACTGTCATAGCACAAGGAATCGGCATGTGTGTCGCATTGGGATATGTAAACAATACGCATCCCCTACTCTCCATCAAAAAGCAGGATCTACTGTTTGATATGACACTCTTCAAAGAAGGACTGAAAATCGGACTACCCACCAGCGTCCAGCAATGCGCAATCGCATTGGGCCTGATCGCACTTCTCGGGATAGTGAACAGTTTCGGCACCGATACACTGACAGCTTATGGCGCTGCCGGAAAAATAGATACCATTATAACACAGGCCGTCCTGACCCTGTCGGGAGCTTTAGCCGCCTTTTGCGGACAAAATATCGGAGCCGGACATTTCGACCGTGTCCGCAAAGGGCTCCGGTTTACCATGCTGGTCAACGTTATATTCAGCGTAATCACCTTTACCGCCGTTTACTTTTTCGGAGAAGAGATGATGCGTGCATTTACCAGCGATCCGGCCGTAATCGCCATCGGGAAAGAATATTTATTGATTATCGGAGGTTTCTTTATCGTCCACGGTGCCCTGAACATATACAACGGAGCCCTTCGTGGTGCTGGCGATACCATTTTCACGATGGTCACCAGCCTGCTTTGCCTGTGGTTGATCCGCATACCATTGGCTTACCAGCTAAGTGCCTGGTACGGACGACAAGGTATCTGGTGGGCAATTGGCATCAGTATTGCTATCGGATTGCTCATTACCTATATATATTACAAGATGGATATCTGGAAGAAAAGATGTGTCGTGAAATAACGACCGAACGTGCCGGGTCAAAGCCCGGTCACTCTGTCGTTGTTTGGCTTATGAGAGGAAAACTTTCATTTGAACTGCATCATCTTACTGATGTATTTGCCTACGATATCAAATTCCAGATTGACAACCGTTCCCTCTTCGATCCGGCAAAAGTTCGTATTATCGTGCGTATAAGGAATAATAGCCACTTCAAAGCTATTTTGCTGCGAGTTGCAAACAGTCAGACTGACGCCGTTCACACAAACGGAACCTTTTTCCACCGTCATATAGCCCTGCTGCGCCATTGCCTTATCGAACGTATATTCAAACGTATAATACCAACTACCATCCGCTTCGCGTACATTCTTACAAACGGCAGTCTGATCCACATGCCCCTGCACGATATGGCCATCGAGGCGACCGTTCATCATCATGCTTCGTTCAAGATTTACCAGATCACCCACTTTCAATAATCCCAGATTGGAACGGTCCAATGTTTCCTGAATGGCTGTCACCGTATACGTATCGTCGGTCAGGTTTACCACCGTCAGGCAAACGCCGTTATGTGCCACACTCTGATCAATTTTCAGCTCATTTACAAATGAACATTTCATTGTGATATGCAGGTTTCCCTGATCTGCGTTCAACGCAACCACCTGAGCAGCTTCTTCTACAATTCCTGAGAACATAGTATTGTGTTGTTTAAATTAATATTATCAGGTTCAAAGATACGAAAAAACACTATATTTGTCGTTAGTAAATCAATCTATAAAATTATGGACGCACAAAAAGTGGATATGTTCCTCATGACAAACAGCAGCAAATTGCCTGCCAGTCAGATGCCTTTTATCAGAGATCGTTTGTTAGCCTTAGATGAATCCAAGCTAATTTATTTACAAACCTGCGATTTCAAAGACCCGACAACGATACTGATCATCTCTATTTTTCTGGGATCACTGGGAATAGACCGTTTCCTGATCGGCGACGTCGGACTCGGTGTCGGCAAACTTGTTACCCTGGGTGGTTGCGGAATATGGATGATTATCGACTGGTTCCTGATCATGGACGCAACTAAAAAGAAAAACCTGGAACAGTTACAAAACATACTAATGCTCTAATTCCATTCTCGTGGAAATAAGAAATAAATATGTATATCCCGTCCTGGTCATCATGGCGGGATATATATTATTGTCATTCCCATGTATCTTTCACACAATTACCGGATATCCCTGTCCGGCATGCGGTACACGACGCGCTTTAACCAGCTTACTGAAAGGAGACATCTACACATCTATCCTGATCAATCCGTATGGTTTACTGTTCACTTTACTGGCTATTTTCTATATAACCGGATTAGCTTCCGACTTCATACGGAAAAACCGTCAGTTCCGGGACTGGTTAAACAGATCGGAACATCATCTTACCAATAAATACGTTCTCCTACCGATCGTCTTACTAACGATCCTGAATTGGATATGGAATATCCATAAAGGGCTGTAGAAGACAAGAGAAATGACTATCTTTGCCAAACATTAATTAATCGACTAATATATGGAAGCTGAAAAAGTAGACCAGTTTCTTCTGGCCAATGAACATAAATTCCCTGAATATGAGATTCCGATCAATCGCCTGCTTAATCTCACCCCGGAACAAGAATTCCTTCTTACGACAACACCTTTCAAAAGTCCGGGCAAGATACTTCTCGCCTCTATTTTCCTGGGAACAATCGGCTTAGACCGTTTTCTGCTCGGCGATATCGGAAAAGGGATCGGCAAACTTCTCACCGGCGGCGGACTGGGACTTTGGTGGATCGTCGACTGGTTCCTGATCACCGGTGCAACCAAACGACATAATATGAATATATTGATGAAAATAGTATCATAAGTCAACTATATTTTGTACATTGTCTCCGTATTAATATTAATAAAACAACTATTATGAAAACAACACAAAATCAGATGGATCAGCTTTCTAAATCAATGATGGATCATCCGATATGCGGCAGAGCGATGCTAATGTATACTCTGTTGACCGGATATTCACTTTTCGACTCCATCCAGATAAAAAAGGATTGTACAAAGACTGATATAACATATAAAGATGCAGAATTCATTGCTGATAAATTCGAAGAGGTAACCGGGATAAATATTGCTCCTACAAATCTTTTGTTCGATAAAAACCAGTTAGCCGACGATTTGCTTGACGACTATCAGGAATACCAGTTTTTGCTAAATAGCTACGATGAGAATACACGCTCCATGGTAATTTCATTTTATCATCATTTATTTTATAATCGCAGAGTGCCTCATGATACCGTTCAGATTTTACTAAATGCTTTGTCTGCATTTATACAGTATGCCTGCGGAAGTATCAATAAAAAGAATTTAAAAAAACAGATTATTGACATTGACCTTCAGAAGATGAAAATTGTCCCGGTAGACTCCATGTATGTACGTCACAATTTCATCTGTATAGAAAAAGACTTCAATGATATTTGTCTCAAGAAGGCAAACAGAATACTGAAACAAGCAGGTGAAGAACCGCTGAGCAAATACTCAATCGATGTCAGCATATAGTCGTTACCTAAAAAATAGAGGTAAAGCCTACGCCTTACCTCTATTATATATTATATAGACTATATTTCTAACTAATTATTTAGCCTGTTCCAACTGCAACGTCTTAGTCGGTTCGTCGCAAACTTCCGTCGGACCGAAGTACTGGATCGGACCCGGATAAACGTAGCTGGTAGTCAAAGCCCATTCGTCGCGGTTAGCAGCGAACTTCTTGAAAGGAGCACCGTCCAGTTTCACCAAAGCTTTCTGGATAACCGGTTTCATTTCACCATGACGTTTTTCCATATTCATCATCATTGTTACAGGAATACCACCGGCAATCCACTTGTCAGCAGGAGCAGTCGTATTACGAACAGATGACATATAACCAGTCTTACCGGCAGCGATCAGGCAAGAAGCAGTGTAACCTAAAGAATAGCAGTAGTCAGCATCGTAGTTAGACGGAGCAGCGCAACGGCCTTCGTAACCGAAGAAGTGGTGCAAAGCAGAGAACTTACCGTTATATTTACCGGCTTTCTTCCATTCGTCCAATTTCTTGCCTACCATTTCAGACAACAACTTTTCTGTTTCGATCAGAGAAACCTGAACGTTTCCGTGCGGGTCGCGATCCAAAGACAGCTGACGTGCAACGCCTTCCGGCAGAGAAGCATACAGATCAGAGTTTTCTTTTGTCAGTTTGCTGATGATATAAGCACGCTGTTCGCTCTTCTTGATCATCTTGAATTCTGCATCGTGTTTAGCCAGGAAGTCGTTCAATTCAGCGATCAAACGTTTCATAGCCGGAACGAATTCGATCAGACCTTCAGGGATCAATACAGTACCGAAGTTGTTACCAGCTTCTGCACGTTTTGCTACGATTTCAGCAACATAAGTTACGATATCGTCCAAAGACATATTCTTAGCTTCAACTTCTTCTGAAACGATAGCCACATTCGGCTGAGTCTGCAAAGCACATTCCAGTGCAATATGAGAAGCTGAACGTCCCATCAATTTGATGAAGTGCCAGTATTTCTGAGCTGAGTTACAGTCACGTTGGATGTTACCGATCACTTCTGAATATACTTTACAAGCAGTATCGAAACCGAAAGAAGTTTCAATTTGTTCGTTCTTCAAGTCACCGTCGATCGTCTTCGGGCAACCGATAACCTGTACACCAGCGTTGATAGCTTTGTAATATTCAGCCAATACGCAAGCATTTGTATTTGAGTCGTCACCACCGATAATAACCAGAGCAGAGATACCCAGTTCTTTCAGGATTTCAAGACCTTTGTCGAACTGTTCTTTTGTTTCCAGTTTAGTACGGCCTGAACCAATCATATCGAAACCACCTGTATTACGATATTCATCGATAATATCAGCAGTCAGTTCCATATATTTGTGATCGATCAGACCACCGGGACCCAGGATAAAGCCATACAGACGAGAGTCTTTGTTTGTAGCTTTTACACCGTCGAAGATACCGGCAATCACGTTATGACCACCAGGAGCCTGACCGCCTGACAGGATCACACCTACATTGATAGCAGGCATATTTTTCTTTTCGCTGCTCTTTTCGAAAGTAACGATCGGCATCCCGTACGTGTTAGGGAACAGTTCTTTGATTTCTTCCTGATCGGCAACTGATTGTGTATACTCACCGTCAACGGCTTTTACAGCACCTTTCAATGCAGCGGGTACCTTAGGCTGGTAAGCTGCTCTTGCAATTTGTAATGCGCTCTTTGTCATTTCTTAATCTGATTTATATAGAAATTATCTGATTTACTCCTAAAAGCGGTGCAAATATAGAATTTTTTCTTTAATCGTGAAAGAGGTACACAGAGGTTTATTCCGCATTTTTCTTCAGCCACTCCAATCTACGCAGATCAGGCAAATGCTTTACCTGGAAATGTTCAAACTTTACATTAAAACCGTTCCCATCGGGACAAGCACCCATAAAGCCGACCTTTACCGGCGTATTATCCTGCAACCAGGCATTTCGCATCATGGTGTAAGTCTTGTCGTCGAAGGAGTAGAATATTTCGACGGCATCCAACCGTCTGACTGCCTTGATCCAGATATAAGGGACAGGTTTATCCAGCGTTATCACACTCCAGTCGCTGGTCTTATGGGTAACGACCGTGCTCAGATTGAATTTACCGTCTACAAATTCGATACCGGCCTTGATATAATTCTCATGGTCTATACGCAGCATCAGTCCCGCCTGGTCGAAACGCTCCTTATAATCGCCCGTGATCTTCACTTTGGCTTCAAACTCGCCGCCATAAGTCGCATAATAGAAAGGCGCATCATCGACGGTAAATCCATAATGAGAGATACGCCAGTAATCGCTTTGCGGGGTGACGAACATAGACAATGTCTTGTCCTTGATCTCCCATTGTGCTGGTTCGTTGAACCACTGCATCTTTTCGAGTGTCTGTGCCGATGTTGTTTCCATTGCCAGTAAGGCGAATACGCCTAAGATTATTTTCTTCATTATTTTCATACATTTTATTTACCTTTGCAAAGGTAGACGCTTACCGATAAACATGCAATACTGATTAATAACCATTCTACCCGTCAGATATGGATATCGTAAACAAACTGAACGACGAATTACTGAAACAGACATTCACAGAAGAGCAACAGTTGTCGAACCGGCTCAATGAATGTAAACTGATCGCATCCACATATGCACAGATTGAAAATTCGATCGCAGTACTCAGTGATATGAAAACGAACACGAGCCATATCTACTACGGAGGAATGGCAGAGAAGCTGGGGGTGACCGAACGAGGCTCCAACAAAACGATCCACTCGATCTGGGAAGAAGAGATCTTCAGCCGTATCCATCCCGACGACCTGCTGGAAAAACACCTGCAGGAACTCCGGTTCCTGGACTTTCTGAAAAGTATTCCGGAAAAGGAACGTGCCGACTATCATATTGTCAGTCATATCCGGATGCGTGATAATACCGACAAATATATCCATGTACTACACAGAATGTTCTACATCGCCAGCCAATCCAACGGCAGCATCCGGTTGTCTTTATGTCTTTACAACCTGACAGTCGATCCGTCTTTAGACAGTGCCATCATCAACTCTGCCGACGGACAAATCCTGGAACTGCAGAAACAGACTTATAACGATATTTTATCCGTAAGAGAAAGAGAGATTCTACAGCTAATAGAACAGGGCATGATGAGCAAAGAGATTGCTTCCACCCTCTCGATCAGCATAAATACGGTAAACAGGCATCGGCAGAATATCCTGGAAAAGCTGCACGTAAGCAATTCCATCGAGGCATGCCGGATAGCCAAAGGGCTGAAACTGATCTGACGGCACCGATCTTTCCCTGATTAAAACGTTACCGAAATAGAACTCCCCACCGTAAGGATCTGTGTACACTTCTTATCGGACGGGGCAGCCACCGGCGTCAAATTGTAATCCAGAAAGAACTTTACCCCCAGATTCTGTTTAGCCAGAAACGTCATCGAACCGCCCATTTCCATACTCATACCGCCCCTATTACCGATTGTCACGGTCGACAGGTCACACGCAGAATAGTGACCGTATCCGGCCAGCAACTTACTACCGACCAACAGACGGGAAGCCAACGGATAAGAGAAGTATGCTCCGGCATATCCCGCTATCCAATCCAACGACTCGTCTTCGGCTACCTCATTCAAGATCACAGACATATTCGCTACCGTGAACTTTCCGCCGAACCCGACATACGGGTTGATGAACCAGGCTCCCTCGACACCCGCACTGCTACCGGAAGAAAAACTCATCCGGGAATGATCATTTAAGCGATACTCGCCAGGAATAACACTAAGCCCCAGATGAAGCCCCAGAAATGAAGGAACATGGAAACGATCGAATGTCTCAGAAGAAGCGGAACGGTTCAGTCCTTTCTCTTTGAAGATCAGGTCAGCAAAGAAATATCCCAACTCCGTCGACAGGATACCGAAACCTGCCCCTGCCAAGATATCACTCAGCCAATGCTTGTTGTTTGCCATCCGCGTAAGCCCGGTCGCAGTGGCCACCGAATAAGCCCCGATACTATACCACGGACTTTTGAAACCATATTCTTTGCTCATCATTGTCGCCGTCATAAATGCCGTTGCCGTATGGCCGGACGGAAAAGAATGATCGTTGGAACCATCAGGACGCATCACTTTGGTATGAACTTTCAACTGCCCCACCACCGTCGACATGATCACAGCGGAAAAAGTATCCGAAACCAGCATCCGTCCCCACGAACTTCGACTTTCCACGCCTCCCGCTTTCATTCCCAGCATCACGGCAGCCGGAAGATATTGGGTATAATCATCGTAACGGCGGCTGAACGCAGGCAGATAAGCATTCCTCAACTGCCGGAAATGATCGTCTTCACTTTTCACGATCAATCCTCCGACAACAAGCGGGACACCGATATAAGTCATCTGATAAGCCCGCGAAGAAGTTACCTTGTTTATAGTCCGCTGAAAGCCACTCTCCCGGGGAAAGATCTTTACAGTATCGACCTGTGCATGCACACCCCAAGAGACAGATAATAAGAATAAAAAGAATAGTTTGCTACGCATCATTGAATATAACTATGAATGACGGCAGCAAAACTAGAAAGCAATTTTGTAGATAATTTGAATTTGGTCAGCCTACTTCCTTCTTGTCGAAAGATACGGTAAACCGATGCAAACCTTCCTTATATATATAATGTATATGCCAACCATGATATTCACATATAGCCTTTGCGATAGCCAACCCCAAACCGTTCCCCTGCACCTTCTCCGAAGGACGGTAAAAACGGCTGAACAACAACTGCTCGTCCAAACCCGCCTCCGCCGACGTATTCGCGATGGTCAGTCGGCGATCCGTTACGGAAATAAAGATTTCCCCGTCTTTCACATTATGACGCACAGCATTTATAATCAGGTTATTTATCAGGCTTTCCAATAACGTCCGGTTAGCCTCTACCTGAACCGGAAGAGCTCCGAGATCCGTATGCACCGTTATCCCTTCCGTCAGCTTTTCCAGTAAAGGCAACATTTCTTTCAAAGTCCACGCCACATCCATCTCTTCCATCTGTTTATACTGATCGTTCTCGATACGGGCAAGCAGCAACAGGTTTTTATTCAGGCGGGACAGGCGGCGCGTCACTTCATACAGGCTCTGGACGATCTCCGCCTGTTCTTCCGTCATATCGGACTGCTGCAACAACAGATCCAGTTTGCTTTGAAACACAGCCAAAGGGGTTTGCAGTTCGTGCGAAGCATTCTCCGTAAACTCCTTCTGCAAACGGTAACTCTCCAGGTTCTTTTTCATCAGCTGGGTAAGGGCGGCATTCAGCCGGGTAAACTCCTGTGTGTCATTCGGCATAAACCGGGGAATACTTCCTCCTTCGAGAGAGAATCTTTCTATACGCCGGAGCGTATCGTCGAAAGGTATCCACAGGCGCTTGGAAATAAGCCTCATCATCAGGACAAGGGCAATACTCAACACACCGGTGATCAACACAAACTGCAGAACCACTCCGACCAGCAGATCCCTCTCCAGATCCATTGCCGGCAACGGATTTCCCGCCTCTACCGCCTCTATTATATCTATCAGATCCTCGGCATAAAAATACTTCGTCAGATAATAGAACAAAGGAGTAGCAAGCAACAACAACACAGCTGCACAGACGATAAACTGCGTCAGGCTTTTATGTAACAGACTTTTCATTCGATCCACTTATATCCGGTTCCATACACGTTCTTGATACAATCGTCCGCACCGGCTTCCGCCAGCTTGGCCTTCAGGTTCTTGATATGGGCATATACAAAATCCTGGTTATCCAACATATCGGCCATATCACCGCTCAGATGTTCGGCAAGGGCACTTTTAGAGATCACCTTGTTACGATTTCCGATAAAGAAAAGCAACAACTCATATTCCGTCCTGGTCAGAACCACTATCCGGTCCTTTACATGGACTTCTTTACTTAACAGGTCGACACTGATATCGTTGCTACACAACGTATTGCTACTTGAAAACTGCCTGCGGCGGATAATAGCATAAATACGCATACTCAGTTCAGGCAGATGGAAAGGCTTGGCAAGATAATCATCAGCCCCGATCTTCAGACCGTTCACCTTATCATCCAGAGAGTCTTTCGCTGAAACGATGATCACTCCGGCCGGATTGTTCTGCCGTTTTATCTCCCGCAGGACATCCAAACCGTTGCCTCCGGGCAGCATCAGGTCCAACAGGATACAGTCGTAATCGTATAAATTGACTTTCTCCATCGCTTCCCCGAAAGTAAAAGCCTGCTCACACAAATAGTTCTCGGAATTGAGGAAGCCGGCAATGCTGCCGGACAGTTCCCGTTCGTCTTCAATGATCAACAGTTTCATTTCACAATCATTAAAATGCTTCCACCGGTTATCAGCAGTCCGCCGATAATCACTCTCAAACTTACAGGTTCCTTCAGAAAGAGGAAAGAAAGACAGATCGTGAGAACAACGCTCAGCTTATCGATCGGAGCCACACGTGAAACATCCCCTTCCTGTATCGCCTTGAAATAAAACAACCAGGACAGTCCCGTCGCTATCCCCGACAGGATAAGGAAAGTCCATGTATGCCGGTTGATCTCTTTTATCTCACCGACATGATTACCGAAGAATACGATCCCCCACGTGATCAACAAAATAACCAACGTCCGGATAGCCGTTGCCAGGTCTGAATTAATTCCTTTGACACCCACTTTCGCAAATATAGCCGTTAAGGCAGCAAAGAGAGCCGATAGAAGCGCATAATATTTCCACATAATACATACTGATTAGGATATGACAAATTTACATATTTCCTGAGAATTCTTTTTACCGTTTATAAATTAACATCATCAGGCTCGGCAGAACGATCAGCAGCAACGGCAGCCCGGCAACAAACCCTCCTATGACGGCTACAGCCAGCGGTTGCTGCATCTGTGCCCCCATACCGATACCGAGAGCCAACGGCATCAGTGCCAGGATCGCCCCTATGGCCGTCATCAGTTTGGGACGGATACGCAAAGCGATGGCATAATTGACAGATCCCGCCACATCGCCACCGGCTTTCCGGTTCATACGATACTGATGGACCGTGAAGATAGAGTTCTCCGCAATAATACCGACAATCATAATTATCCCCGTATAACTGCTGACATTCAACGGAACACCTGTCACCCACAATGCCAGCAGGCAACCACAGATACCCGTTACCGAGATAAACAACACAGCCAATGAAATCCTCCACTGCCGGAACAGGGACATAAGTACACCGAACACCAACAAAATTGCCAGACCGAGAATCAGCAATAACTCTTTAAACGATTGCTGTTGCTCGGAGTAAGCGCCTCCGTAGACAAGGCTGCAACCTGCAGGTAACGTCAATTGCCGGGCAAACGCCTGTTGCAGGTCACCCATCGCGCTACCCAGATCACGATTTTCCAGGCGTGCAGTCAGGGTGATGTTACTTTTCAGGTCTTCACGCCGTTGTTCTATTTCACCGGGAATGACTGTTACCCGGCAAAAGAAAGAAAGCGGGCGCGTACTTCCGTCGGGAAGGAAAATCAACTGGTTACGGAGCTTTTCGGGTGAGTTGTCCGCAAAGTCGGTAAAACGCAACAAGATACGCCTCATCTGTTCTCCCTCCTGAATAGAACCGATCTGTAAACCACCGGTCATAGCCGCCTGCGCCGGGTTAGGCTCAATGACGTCTGCATGAAGTCCCAACGGAACACCCCCTGTATATGCAGCCAGTTGCTCCTGAAAGTTTGTCAACGAGATACCGAATTGCGACAATCGTTCCTGGTCAGGGATAAAAACCAGGGAAGCTCCGGCAGGAATCAGCCCGTTATCGATATCCACTACGCCGGGCACAGTTCTCATCACCTCCTCCGCCCGGGCTGCCAGCTCCTGCAAAGTAGCATAATCATTTCCGAATATTTTCACTTCAATGGGTTTGGGTGTGCTCATCAGATCACCCAGCAGATCGGAAATACGTTGCCCGAAGTCAATGGTCATGGCCGGAACAGCTAAAGAAAGAGAGTGACGAAGGTCACTGATCACCTCCGGCGTCGTCTTCGTCCGCACCTTCTTCAGTTGGATCAGATAATCCCCGAAATTACTCGGACGCGTCTTGAAAGACATCCCCAAAGCAGTACGACGGGAATAAGTATCCACATCGGGATGCGCCAGAATAATCTTTTCCATCTGCCGACAAAGACGATCAGTCTCTTCAATATCCGTACCGGAGGGAGAATGATAGTCGAGCACGATCGTCCCTTCATCCAGATCAGGCAGGAAACCGGTAGTCAGTCGTGAAGAAGCGAACCATCCGCTCCCTGCCAGAAAAAGGACAAAGCAGACGGCAATCCACGGTTTGCCGTAAAGTACGGTAAGCCTGTGAACTTTATGAACGGCTTTCTCTTCCATATTATTATCGGCCGGAGCATCTGCCCGCTTCGGTCCAAATGCCTTTTTATAGCCGATCATCAGATGAAAGACCGGAAGCAAAAGCCAGGTCACCAGAAACGAAGCCACCATCGTCAACTGCATCGTGTCGGACAACTCTTTAAAGAAACTTCCCGCCAACCCGCTCATCAGCCGGAACGGGAAATGAATCACGATGGTAGCCAGCGAAGAAGCGACCATTGCCGGAAACAGATTCCGTATAGCATGCCGGACAACCGTAAACCGGTCGGTTCCGGGACGCTCTTCATGCTCCCGGTAAATCTGTTCGATAATAACGATCGCATCGTCTATTATCAGTCCAACAGAAGCGGCTATGGCTCCCAACGACATGATATTGATCGTGATACCAGCCAGATAAACCAGTAAAATACTAAAAGCCAGTGTCACCGGAATGGTCAGCATAACCACCAGACTCGCACGCCAGGAGCGCAGAAAAAGAATCATAACTACAATGGCGAGGAACAATCCTTCATAAATCGTCTTTATAACGCTGTGTATGCTGTCGCCGACAAAAGCACTCTGATTGTAATAAGGTTTCAACTCATAGCCTGCAGGAAGCTGTGCCCGGACCTCATCTGCCCGAACTTCCACATCCCGGGCAAATTCGAGCAGGTTGACTCCCGGCTGCTTGACCAGGTCGATCAGTACGGCATCATTCCCTCCGGCATTGATCTTCAGAAACTCCTGTTGTTCCTGCACTTCCACACGGGCGATATCTTTCAGGCGGACCGTACGGACACCGTCGTTGCGGATGATCGTGTTCTCCAGTTCCTGCATATCATTGATACGGGTATCGGTCAGGGTCAGATACAAACGGTTATAATCCGCCACATTCCCATTGCCCAGCACAAAGTTAGTCTGTTCAAAGACACTTTTTACCAACTCCGGAGTGATGCCGAGGGAAGACATCCGTACCGCATCCGGAATAACGACAAACTCTTTAGCCTTCCCGCCTCTCACGACCACGTTGCTGATCCCTTTAACCTGTGAAAAGACAGGCCGCACGATCAAATTACCCACATCCCGCAACGCGATACGGCTATGTGTTTTACTCTCCAGCGTATAACCGTACACCGGGAACAAAGACTGGTTCATCGCCTCGGCAGAAATGACAATCCCTGCCGGAAGGAAACTCTTTATCTCGTTAATCCGGCTCTCCAGTTGAGTCTTGAGTGCGTAGATATCCAGTCCCCAGTTAAAATACACTTCGATCACGCAACTGCCCCGACTGGTGCTGCTTTTCACCACGGTTACTCCCTGCACTTTCTTTACTGCACTTTCCAGAGGTTTGGTCACGGTAATCATCATCCTGTCTACCGGCTGCTGCCCCGCATCGGCAATGACGGTAATACGCGGAAACAACACTTCCGGAAACAGATTCGTCTGCATACGGGTATAACAAAAGATACCGGCCATCAGCAACAATAAACCGAAAAAGAGGATCGGTTTGCTATAGAGCTGATGAAAACTTCTTTTCTGTATTGTGTTCATTGCTGCTTTCTATTTGAGGATAACGACACGGGCACTGTCTTCCAATGCGTAACTGCCGCTCAGGACAATACGGTCGGAAGCAGAAAACAAAGGGGATACTATCTCGATACTGTCCGCTGAACTATTTCCTATGATTACGGGAATCCGGACAGCAGTACTATCGTCTGCCAGCTTCATCACCCAATAACCGGTCAGCATCTCATCGCTTTGTACGGCTGCTTTAGGCAGAAGCCTGATTTCATTTCCGGTATGTCCGGTATCGACCAGCACTTTGACAGTCAATCCTTCAGGCAAGAAAGACGAACGAGCGTGGGCCACTACCTGCTGGACCTGCGAAGCGGTGTTCATCGTCGCCAGCGGAGTCCGGATAACAGCCTTCAAGACCGTCGCATCCGGTAATACGATCGTACAGGTCTTCCCCGGTATAATATAACGGCTTTGTTCGTAAGGCACGTTCAACTCAAAGACCAGGCTGTTCAGATCGGCAAGCGTGCAAAGGGCAGTCCCTTCGGCAACGAAACTGCCTGTTTGCTGCATCACAGACGTTACGATTCCGGAGGCAGCCGCTCTGACAGCCACCATCCCCAACCTGTTTTCCTGCGGTTCACCGGACAAGGCACGGTGTTCCTTGCTTTCCAATTTATAAAGAAGCTGACCTGCCTCTACCTTCATGCCGGGTTGTACATTTACTTCAGAAATAAAGGAAGGGATAGGAGCCGTAACTATCGTTTTGTTCTGATAGACAGTCGTACCGGAAAGTACGATTTCGCTCCTGATCCTGCCGGGTGTAACATGTGTCAGCGTAACGGATGTCCGGGGCTTCTCATAGGAAGTCTCCGCATCGCCGGATGACCGCCCGCAGGCAGTCAGGCATATTGCCAGTAATAATACGATACATTTCATAAGATATGATATTTATTACCAATTCCAGTAATTAAAAGTATTGATGAGTAATTGACGGTTTGTCTCCAGTAATATATATTCTTTTTCTGCTTCTATCCTGTTCCTCAGCACGGTGATATAATCGATGACAGATAATTCGCCTGCCTGCATCTCTTTCCTGTAGCCCGCAAGTACCTGCCGGTATTCCGCCAGACGGTTTTGCAGCAACCGGCACCTTTCCCCGTAGGTCTTCAGTTCCGTCAGATATTGTTGCCTGCGTAACTCCTGTTGCATATTGAAATTGTCTTTATAGAAAGCGATGCTGTTCATACGGGCACGCGCCTGCTTCTCCATCAGCCGTTTTTGTTTGCCGTCATACAACGTCCATGAAAAGGTAAGCCCCGCACTCATCCCGAAATGCTTCTGCATGGAAGTAAACTCCGAGATACGTAGACCTCCGTCGACAAACAAATGGAGCTGTGGTTTATATTGTACGTTGAACGAATGCAGAGACATAAGCGTGTTCAGGCTATCCAACCGGTATTGCTCCATAAAGGCCGACGAAGCGGCAGGAAGCAGCCGTAGCGTCAAAGCCGGTTCTTCCAACAAAACCACCGCAGTATCTTTGATACCGCACAGCATATTCAAATCCATCAAATGCGTATAAAAAGATTGCCGCGAAGCAATCTCCATGTCCTGATTACTCTGCCGTTCTATCGTCACCAGTTGCAAATCCGAAAGCTTTGCCAGACCGCTTTCCGCCAGATGCCGGACAACGACAGCCTGACGGTCGAGCAGTTGTCCGACAGAATCGGCAAAGGCTATCTGTTTACTATCCAGCAGGCAAAGAAGATACTGTTCCGTTACCACCCGCTCCAACTGATGTTGCTCCAGATGCATCTTATCGTTCAGTATCTCCGTATTCATCCGTGCTTGCTCGTCAGCTACTTTATAGGCACTGTGCCCCAGCAACGGCTGCGTCCAGGTCACTCCCGCCTGAAAATGACCACTGCTCTGTCCCAGATCATAACCATAATAATCGACCCCATCCTGCGGATTCCATTCAAAAGAAGTCTTCCCGTTATCCTTCGAGATGACAGGAACAAAGAGGTAATCTCCGTTCAGTGTTACCTTCGAACGAGTGTATAATGCTTTCAGCCGTTGTCGTTCATAAACCTCAATTTCTTTCTGATTCCTGTAATCCTGAATAAGAGGACTGTTCTCCCGCGCCGATTCCAGATAATAATCCAATGTATACGAAACCTGTTGTCCCTTTACTGAAAGCAGGCAACAACTAAGCCCCAAACCAATCAATAACGTCTTCATCTCTCGTTTTTTTGCGGCAAAACTAAGAGGGAATATTGAAGACATTTTGAAGATGACGGCGTAAGGACGCATCTACTTTACCGCGACCTGACAGGAAATGTCTGCATCTTAACTCAAATAAGCCTTGAGTTACTTGCTTTCTGACCCAATGTTCAGTATCTTTGGAAGGCGGGGAAGTTGTTGCCGACACTGTCGGCTAAATAAACGACAGTGTCGGCAAAGCTTTCGACAGTGTCAACAATATTGTCGACAGCGTCGGCAACAGATTATATAGGCAGATAAATAAGATTCGGACGCACCTTGTCTAAGATACATCCGAGGTAATAACAACTATATCAGTACTAAAATTAAGCGATTATGGGAAGAATTAAATTCGGAGTATACAAGGCCCCTAACACCAGCTGCAAGGAGCAACAGTCTTGCGCCCGGCTTATATCCAAAGGGACCATGAGAATGGAAGACGTCTGTGAATACCTCTCTGATTCGAGTACCCTCACTTCGGCTGATGTGAAAGGAGCGATCGAGGCATTGATCACTTATATCGGAAGGAATTTATCCAACGGATATTGTGTGGAACTGGAAGGATTGGGGCACTTCTCCCCTGCCCTCAAAACGTTACAGAAAACGGATGAGAAAGGCCGGACTGTCTTTTTTGCGAGGGCTGACGGGGTAAACTTCCGCTGTTCCAAACGATTGAAAACATTGGTCAACAAGGAGCGGCCGATAAAAGTCAAAAGGGAAAATATGACTTCCAACGAACAGGAAGACCGGAAAAAGAAAATGCTCAGATACCTGCAAAACAATCCGTATATCAATCTGACGGATTATGCGTCGTTGAACGGTTGCAGCCGCTACCGGGCTACGGAGGATATGAAACAGTTTATGAAGGATGGAATAGTGATCAAGATGGGATACCGGACACACAGGGTGTATTCGTTGCCGCCGCAGGCAGACGAAATATCGCCCGCATAGACAAATGTGCCAGTAGCAACCTGCGGCAGAATTCAAATTAAATAACTATATTTGCTACTTTATAAAGCAGTACAACTATGGCTAGATCAATCTTACGCAAATTCCCGATCGGGGTGCAGAGTTTCAAAAAGATCCGCGACAATCAATTCCTGTATGTCGACAAAACAGCCCTTGTTTATGAACTGGCCAACAGCGGAGGTTCTTATTTTCTGAGCCGTCCACGGCGATTCGGCAAAAGCTTGCTGATATCGACCTTCGAAGCCTACTTCAAAGGGCAAAAGGAGCTATTCGAAGGACTTGCCATCGAGCAGCTGGAAAAAGACTGGATCACCTATCCGGTATTGCACATAGATCTGAATGCCGAAAAGTTCGACGCCCCCGAACAGTTGGACGCCCTGCTCAGCAACCAACTGACACAATGGGAAGAAATCTACGGAAAAGGGGAGGATGAAACAACCCTTTCCCTTCGTTTTAAAGGGGTGATACGCCGTGCTGCCGAGCAAACAGGCCACCCCGCCGTTGTCCTGGTTGACGAATACGACAAGCCGCTATTACAATCGCTGCATAAAGAAGCACTCCATTCCGCCTACAAGGATACCTTGAAAGCGTTCTACGGCGTACTGAAAAGTGCCGACCAATATCTGAGATTCTATCTATTGACAGGCGTCACCAAATTCAGCCAGGTCAGCGTCTTCAGCGACCTCAACCAGCTGAACGATATCAGTATGGACAAGCGTTATAACGAGATCTGCGGCCTCACCTGGCAAGAGATAGCCGACAATTTCGAACCCGAACTGAAAGAGTTGGCCGAAGACAACGACCTCACTCCCGAAGAGACGCGCGAAACCATGACACGCCTCTACGACGGTTACCATTTCATGTTTGGGCAGGAAGGCATCTTCAACCCCTTCAGCGTCTTGAATGTGTTGGATAGAAGTCAATTCGACAACTACTGGTTTAAGACCGGAACCCCGACCTTCCTCGTCGAGCTGCTGAAAAAGACAGATTATGATCTGCGCGACATCGACGGCGTACAAATGGCAGTCGATGGTTTTGCCGATTATAGAGCCGACGTACAACGTCCCATCCCGGTGATCTATCAAAGCGGTTACCTGACGATTAAAGACTACGACAAAGAATTCCGCCTTTATACCCTGGGATTCCCAAACGAAGAGGTAAAATACGGATTCCTTAGCTTTATCGTTCCCTTTTACACTGCTATCCCCTCTACCGAAAGTCCCTTCTATATCAGCAGATTCGTCATAGAACTTGAGTCGGGGGACGTCGATGCCTTTATGGAGCGCCTGCGTGCCTTCTTTGCCGATATTCCCTACGAACTGAATGACAAGACCGAACGCCACTATCAGGCCGTCTTCTATCTCGTCTTCAAGCTTATGGGACAGTTCACGGAGGCCGAAGTGCGCAGTGCCCGCGGTCGTGCCGATGCCGTGGTGAAAACCCGCGACTACATCTACGTCTTCGAGTTCAAACTCGACGGCACCGTAGAAGAAGCCCTCCGCCAGATCGACGATAAGGGCTATCTCATCCCTTACCAGTCCGATGGCCGCCAACTAATCAAAGTTGGTGCCAATTTCAGTGCCGAAGAGCGCAATATCGAAAACTGGACATCACAGTAATGTTGTACATAACATAAATCATAATGAAAGACTCAGAAGACATCAATGCATTACTTTCAGAGACTACGTGTTAGCATTGGGTAACTTCCGAAAAAAGATATATCTTTGTACTTGATGTAACTTAAAACAGCACGAAAGATGAATAATACAGATTCGGAGCTTAAAAACAAGATAGAATACATTATCGCCGTAATAAGCGAGTTTGCTACAGCTCATTCGCTCAATACATCACAGGCCTATCGCTATCTGGAAAGGTTCAAAGGCATTGACTTTGTAAATCGTTTCTATAATGTGGAACATACACTTTCGTTTGAAGACGTAGTAGAGGACCTTACAGCCTATTGCCACAGGAAAGGAGGAGCGTTGATATGATACTATACCACGGTTCTAATATTGATATTGCAGAAATAGACCTTGCGATATCTAAAGTAGGAAAAGACTTCGGCTGCGGTTTTTATCTTTCAGCAGACAAAGCACAAGCTATGGAATTGGCCGAAAGAAAGACCGAGCAGTTAGGAATAGGTATTCCCACACTGAATACATATAGATTTGATGACAGTTGTCTTCATAACTCCAATTTATCAGTACTAGAGTTTCAAGAATATAGCAGGGAATGGGCAGAGTTTGTATTGATGAACCGCCGTAATCGTACACGTGTGTCGTCACACTGTTATGATATTGTAATCGGTCCCATAGCCAATGATGCTGTAGGCTATCAGATACGCCGCTTTACTTCCGGACTGATAGATATGAATAAATTCCTCGATGAACTGAAGTACATGAAAGGTGTAACCATACAGTATTTCTTCGGCACAGAAAGAGCTATTAAGTATCTGACAAAAAAGAATACATTATGACGAAAGAGACATTTATGATAGAAGAGATTTCCAAGGAAATCGTATGGCTGCTGATACAAGAACATCAGATGGATATAGATGAGGCACTCCGCACACTCTACACATCAGATACATACGCACGACTAATCAACCTTAACACAGGACTCTACAGTCAAAGCACAGCTTATGTATATGAGTATCTCGAAAGAGAATTGGCTACAGGAAAAGTTGCCTGATTAGTATCCGTCACTATAAATCCAAAGGCAACCGTTAAACTCTATTTCATTTTTTGTACTTTTGTTACTTTAACATTGTACATAACATAAATCATAATGAAAGACTCAATAGCTTATCTACCAAAAGACAAACAGGCAGAATTGAATTTTCTGGTTAAAGAGATATTAAAAAGATTACCTCAAACTGAGTTTATTATTCTTTTTGGTAGCTATGCAAGAGGGAACTATGTGCGTCGTAGCGTAAGAATAGAAGACGGCGGCATCCCTACGGTCAAAATATCCGATTATGATATTTATGTAATAACAAGCGGCATCAACAGCAAAAAGGCGGAGACCGTTCTGGATAATGTAGAAGATATATTCTTTGCCGGAAAAGATTTTGACCGGGATACTCCTGTCCAGTTTATCAACGACGATATCAAAATGTTAAATAAGTACCTTGAAGAGGGACGATATTTCTATACACAAATCAAGCAGGAAGGAATAGTTCTGTATAATAGTAGAAAATACAAATTAGCCCGTAGGAGAAAACTTAATTATACAGAAATCAAAGAACAGGCACAGGCCTATTTTGATGAAAAGTTTCAAACTGCAAATGAATTTTTACATACAGCAAAGCTCATTTATAAAGAAGAATATTATAAGAGAACTTCATTTCAGCTTCATCAAGCCTGTGAGAATTACTACTATGCTATTCGTTTAACGTTTACTTTGCGAAATAACAAGCAACACAACCTCTCTAAACTCTCATCCTCAACGAAAAGGTATGCAGAGGATTTAGCAACAGTTTTTCCACAAGACACTCCTGAAGAGAAACGTCTTTTTACTTTACTTAAGTCTGCTTATGTGGAAGCACGGTATAATCCGTACTTTGTTGTCACTAAAGAAGACATCGATGCACTTGTCCCTAAAGTAGAATTGCTTAGAGATATTACAAAGCAAATTTGTACTGCAAAGATTAAAGAGTACGAAGAACAGGGTAATACACAATAAATACTGTCAGACAAAGATCTGGTACTTTCAGACCACAGATGTTTTGCTAACTTTGTGTAGTTCTAATTAATCAGGATTATGAATATCGAAGAATTCAGAGAATACTGCCTTTCATTGAAAGGAGTGCATGAGAAGATGCCGTTTACGAATGTGGCGGATAAATACAGTCGGGACGTCTTGTGTTTCTATATTGCGGACAAATGGTTTTGCTTTGTGAATATCGAAATCTTTGATTTCTGTTGTATCAAATGCAACCCGGATGAATCGGGAGAACTGCAAAGACAGTATGCAGGCATTACGCCCGGATGGCACATGAACAAGAAGTATTGGATCAGTGTCCATTTCAATCAGGATGTACCGGATCAGAAGATTAAAGAGCTGGTGAAGAAATCGTATGAGATCGTAGTCGGGAGCCTGACAAAGAAAGAACGGGAGATGATAGAAGAAAGGGGTGCATGAAAGAAAAATCACACACCCCTGCCCCTCTCGGAGAGGGGTAAAGTTACACTCGTCGTTACTTAAATTTCTAAATGGTCATAGTGTTATTTGTCAACAGGTTTCTGATAGAGCATTGTTTTGCCGGGTAAGGACAAAGAAGCCGGATAGGCATCGGCTGAGACAGCACGTTTGTAATTCGGCTTGTCGCTCATGACGAAATGCAGGGTTATACCGGATTGCACATCGTCGTATGTCAGATACGATTTGTTGTATTTCTTTCCGTTCACATACAATTCCTTGACGTACACGTTGTCTTTCGACCAGTTTTCGGTCGTCATACGGATCTCTTTACCGTTGCTCATGGCAATGGTCAGTGCCTCGACGCAAGGTGAACCTACATTATATATATTACTGGACGGGGCAACCGGGTAAAAGCCTGCACAGTTAAACATATACCAGGCCGACATCTGACCACAGTCGTCATTACCGCTCAGAGAGCCGGGTTCGTTGCCATAGAAACGGTCCACTATTTCGCGTACCCATTTCTGGCATTTCCACGGCTTACCCAGGTAATTATACAGATAAGCGACATGATGGCAAGGCTCGTTGCCGTGCCAGTAACCGCCGATACGTCCCTGAATGTCGTGGGCTCCCGGGATATCGTCCGGCAGCTCAACAGTAAAGAGTTCATCCAGCCGCTTCTCGAACAGCTTCTTTCCCGCCAGGTTGATATATCCCTGTACGTCATGCGGAACGGTCCAGGTGTACTGCATCGTAAAGCCTTCGGTGATATCGCCCCAGCCATTAACCGATCCCGGCCCCTGATAAGCGATCGGGGCAAACGGAGTACGCCAGTTTCCCTGACTATCACGGCCACGCATGTATTTGGTTTCCGGATCTATCAAAGTCTGATAAGAGAGGGAACGGTTCAGGAAATAGGTATAATCGTCCGTCTTTCCCAAAACCTGGGCAGCGCGGGCAATGCAATAATCGTCGTAGGCATACTCCAACGTTTTGGAAACCGACTCGGCTTCTTTATCGAAGGGGACATAACCGTTACGGTCGTAATCGGGCAGGCAATCGTAATGCTTATTCATTGCGGTTGTCTTCATGGCTTCGTATGCCCGTTCGTAATCAAATCCTTTGACACCTTTCACGATCATATCGGCCAGGACAGAAACAGCATGGTAACCGATCATACACCAGGTTTCGTTGCCGTAGAAAGACCAGATCGGAAGCATGCGCTCCGTACTTTTATCGTAATGGGCGAGCATGGAATTTGCTATATCGGCGTTCACATCCTGATGAACCAGGTTGAACCAGGGATGCAAGGCGCGATAGGTGTCCCACAAAGAGAAAGTCGTATAATTCGTAAAGCCTTTGGCTTGTTCGATATTCTTATCCAGGCCTCTGAAACTACCGTCGGCATCCTGGAAGATAAAAGGATGCAAAGCGGCATGATAAGCAGAAGTATAGAATGTCTCTTTTGTCTTCCGGTCGGCTGTCACGCGATACTTTTCCAGTTCCTGCTCCCATAAGTCGATACCTTTTTCTTTCAGGCCGTCGAAGGTCATGCCGTTCAGTTCCTGCATATTCAGTTTGGCACCGTCGGTGCTGACTGCGGAGACAGAAGTTTTTACAATGACTTCTTCACCGGCTTCCGTTTCAAAGGAAAGACAAGCCATCAGGTTCTTTCCCCAGGCTTCGTTCGTGCTTCTGAAACGGGAGGTATTGTAAATAACCGGCTTCTTGTCCTGCATGATACGGAAGTCTTTCAGCTTTTTGGAGAAGACGGCGGTGAAATAGACATGGCGCTCCGGTCCCCAGCCTTTGACCAGTTTATAGCCGGTCAGGGTCGAATCGTTCTCAACACGAAGGTTAGACCATTCGCAAGATTGCCACAACGTATGGTTCAGGTCGATCATGATGAAAGACTTGTCCGATTTGGGATAGGTGAAACGGAACATTCCGCTGCGCAGCCCGGCTGTCATTTCGGCTTTCACACCGTAATCCTGTAACAGGACGGCATAGTAATTGGGAGAAGTCCATTCCTGGTCATGGGTATAACGCGAGCGGTAACCTTCATCGGGGTTTTCGCGGGTTCCCGGGTCGAGTTTCATCTCACCGGTGCCGGGTATAAACAGGAAGTCGCCCAGATCGGGGATACCCGTTCCGCTCAGGTGCGTCAGGCTGAAACCGAGAATAGAAGTATGGTTGTATTTATAGCCGGCTGCCGCATCGTAATATTTAGAGTCTGTATCTGGACTGATCTGGATACCGCCGAACGGAATCTGTGCACCGGGGTAGACATTCCCGTAACCGTCTGTTCCAACCAGAGGTCTGACGTAATCTGTCAGTTTCTCATTCTGGGCTGTAGTGGTCAGAACAAAACAGGAAATAGCGAGTAAGGTATATATTCGTTGTTTCATATCTTTGCAGAAGTGAACTATCCCATAATCAAAGTAACTTGATTATTACTGGTTTATTTGCCGTCAGTTTTAACTGACGGTTTACAAGCTATTTCTCTTTTGGCTTTAGCCACATTTCTCTTAAATAGAGAGACTGTTTAAGATGGGACTAAAGTCCGAAGAGATAAACTATTTACTGATCCGTCAGCTAAAGCAGACGGCAAATAAACCTGTAATAATCAAGCCATCCTATTCATTGGATAGTTCTATTATTTCTAAATTGGCACATTGGCATATTGCCACATTAGCTTATCATTTTCTATTTATTCCTTGATTTCTTTTGAGAATGAATAAGGCGCATCCTTTTCCTCCGTACCACGGTTTTTGTTCGGAGTATCGGACATGGTGCAATTGATCGTCATACCACGCAACAGGTCTTCATGGGTCAGGTAATTACGGGTGTAATTCTTGCCGTTTACCTTCATGGAAGAGATGTAGCGGTTGGCTTCATTGTTATTGTTTGCATTGATCACGACCTTCTTACCGTTTTCCAGATTCAACGTTACGTTCTTGAACAACGGGGAACCAAGGATATACTGGTCAGTTCCCGGACAAACCGGATAGAAACCGAGGGCAGAGAACACATACCAGGCAGAAGTCTGTCCGTTATCTTCGTCACCGCAATAGCCGTCGGGAGTTGCGAAATAAAGTTTATCCATCACCTCACGTACCCAATACTGGGCTTTCCAGGGTTCGCCGGAGTAGTTATACAGATAGATCATATGCTGTATCGGCTGGTTACCATGTGCATAGTTACCCATATTCATGATCTGCATCTCACGGATCTCGTGGATAACACCACCATAATAACTGTCATCGAACAAAGGCGGCACATTGAATACGGAATCCATCATTGCATTAAAGCCGGACTTTCCTCCCATCAGGTCGATCAATCCCTGCGGATCGTGGAAAACAGACCAGGTATAATGCCAGCTGTTACCTTCGGTGAAAGCATCTCCCCACTTCAACGGGTTGAACGGAGACTGGAATGTTCCGTCTTCATTACGGCCACGCATCAGCTTAGTTTCGGGATCGAACAAATTCTTATAGTTCATTGCATGCTTCGCAAAGATCGCAATTTCAGATTCAGGTTTGCCGAGTGCCTTTCCTAATTTATAGATAGCCCAGTCATCGTAAGCATATTCCAGTGTACGAGCAGCACTTTCGTTAATCTTCACGTCATAAGGTACATACCCCAGCTTGTTATAATAGTCGAAACCCCGACGGCCGGTAGATGATACTTTCGGGTGTACATTATTAGCTCCATGTACAACAGCATCCCAAAGCGTTTCGATATCGTAACCACGCAATCCTTTCAGATACGCATCTGCTACAACTGAAGCAGAGTTGTTACCTACCATACAACCGCGATGACCGGGACTTGCCCACTCCGGAAGGAAGCCGCTTTCTTTATAAGTATTCACCAATCCTTCCTGCATCTTTGTATTCATCGACGGATATACAAGGTTCAGGAATGGGAACAAACAACGGAAGGTATCCCAGAAACCGGTATCGGTAAACATATAACCCGACAGTACTTCGCCGTTATACGGACTGTAGTGCACCACTTTTCCATTGGCATCCACTTCGTAAAAGCTACGCGGGAAAAGAACGGAACGGTACAGGCAGGAATAGAATGTACGCAGTTTGTCGATATTATCGTCATTTACCTGAATACGTCCCAGCACTTCATTCCATGTCTTGCGTCCGGCATCAACGATCTGGTCGAAAGAACGGTCACTCAGCTCTTTCAAATTCAACTCAGCCTGTTCAGTACTGATAAAAGAAGAAGCGACACGTGCATGAACGATCTCTCCGCGACGGGTAGAAAAACCGATAATCGCACCGGTATGATCTTCCTGAGCTTCTGTTTCACCCTTACGGATTTCATTGTCCCCTACTGCTGCCTTATAAGTAAAAGGCTTATCGAACACAACAACGAAATAGTTCTTGAAATTCTCCGGAACACCACCGCTGTTACGGGTCGTATAGCCGATGATCTTATTCTCTTCCGGGATGATCTTGATATAAGAACCGCGGTCGAACGCATCGACGATCACATACGATTTATCTGTTTCGGGGAAGGTGAAGCGAAACATCGCTGCGCGTTCTGTCGGAGTGATCTCCGTCACCACATCATGGTCGGCAAGGTAAACGCGGTAGTAATTCGGTTTGGCAACTTCTGCCTTATGAGAGAACCAGCTGGCACGTTTGTCCTGATCGAAAACCACCTTGCCGGTTATCGGCATAATGGCAAACTGACCGTAATCGTTGATCCAGGGACTAGGCTGATGTGTCTGTTTGAAGCCGCGGATCTTATCGGCATCATACGTATAGGCCCAGCCATCCCCCATCTTTCCGGTTTGAGGCATCCAGAAATTCATACCCCACGGCATAGCAATAGCCGGATAGGTATTTCCTGTTGACAAAGATATTTTCGACTGTGAGCCGACCAGCGGATTGACATAATCCACCAGATCAGCCTTTCCGGCAGCCTTCATCGTGAAAAGGCTGCTGCATAAGGCAATCGCTAGAATAAATAATTTCTTCATGGATAAATTTATAGAATGATGATTAGTTAGCAGATAAAGAATAAGGCTTGTCGTCGCCGGTAAATACACGTTTCTTATTCGGCGAAGATGTCATTTCAAAGGTCAGTTCTCCCCCGTTCATGATATCCTGCTGGGTGATATATCCTTTTGTGTAAGGTTTACCATTCAGCTTGACAGACTTTACATAGCGGTTCTTATCGCTTACCTTATCGGCTTTGACTTCAAATGTCTTTCCGTTCTCAAGCGAAACCTTCATATATGGAAGATAAGGAGCACCCAAAACATATTGGTCTGTTCCCGGACAAACCGGATAGAATCCCATAGCCGACAGGATATACCAGGCCGACATCTGGCCGCAGTCGTCGTTTCCACACAAGCCGTCGATATTATTACGGTACATCTTGTTCATGATCTCACGCTGCCAGTACTGGGTTTTCCAGGGTTGGGTAGTCCAGACATACAGGAACGGGATATGGTGGCTCGGCTCGTTACCATGAACGTAACCACCTAACAGACCTTCTTTCGTAACGTCTTCCGTTTCGGCAAAGAACTCATCCGGCAGATGCATCGTAAACAGTGAATCGAGTTTAGAGATGAAAGACTTGTCTCCCCCCATCAACCCGATCATATGATTGACATCCTGAGGAACATAGAACGAATAGTTCAGACCATTGCCTTCGATAAAACCTTCGCCATGCGTACTCAACAGATTGAAATTCTCTTTCCAGCGTCCGTCCGAATAACGGGGACGGGCGTAACCGATACTGGTGTCGAATACATTGACATAGTTCATGGCCCGTTTCTTGTAGCGATCGGCAACTTCACGATTACCAGCCAGCAGGGCGGTATTGTAAATCGTCCAGTCGTCATAGGAATACTCCAATGTCAGCGAAGCGGCACTACCGCTACGGTCGAGGGATACATATCCTTTTTCCATCAACTCTTTCGTCCCGTCGTAATAAGGGATGGTAGAGCTGCTGACCATTGCTTTCAGCACTTCATCCTTATCCAGCGGCAAGCCTTTTGCCACAGCATCAGCCAATACGGATACAGAATGATAACCGATCATACACCAGTTCTCGTTTGCCATATGGCTCCACACCGGCAATGCCTTATGTACGCTTTGTTCGCAATGTTTCAGCATGGAACGGGCAATATCGGTATTCACCTGCCGCTTGATAATATTAAATAACGGGTGCAAAGCCCGATAGGTATCCCAAACAGAGAAGACCGTGTAGTTGGTAAAGTCATCTGCCTGATGAATATTACCGTCCAGGCCACGATACTGACCGTCGACATCCGTATAGACACACGGATTGATCATTGTATGATATAAAGAGGTATAGAGCATTGCCTGCTGGTCATCGGTACCTTTTGCCTCGATAATGGAAAGTTCCTTGTTCCAGGTATCCGATGCCTTTGCCGCCAATTCGTCAAAGCTATAGCCGGATGCTTCAGCACGCAGGTTTTTCAGCGCGCCATCGGTACTGACACCGGAAAGGGCGACCTTCACTTCCAACTCTTGCGAAGCAGCCGGATCGAAATCGAAATAAGCGACGATCTTCCTGCCGCCGATATCCGGGAAGTTCTCTTTCATATTGAACTTGCCGTAACCACCGCGGTAATTCACTTTCGCCTTTTCATCACAGCCGTAATGAACGACCGGCTTAGAGAAAGACATGGCAAAATAGGTGTAATTGGTCCGCGCCCAACCATTCGTTATACGATAACCGGTAACCAACGTATCATTCTCTACGCGAATATTCGTCCAGAGCACTTTCCCATCGTAATTGTAAATACCATGAATCATATCAAGAATGATACGTTGGTTACCGCTATTCTCAGCAAAAGTATATTTATGGACTCCCACCCGTTTGGTAGTAGTCAGTTGTGCCTTTACTCCATAATCGTCCAGCATCACTTCATAATAACCAGGACGGGATATTTCCGTATCGTGTGAGAAACGCGAACGATAGCCGCCATCCGGATCAGTTGCAGTTCCGGGATTCAGTTTCAGTTCGCCCGTTGTAGGCATGATCAGGATATCACCCAGGTCGGAATGGCCGGTCCCGCTGAAATGCGTATGGCTGAATCCGACGATACTACTATCTTTGTGTTGGTAACCTGCGCAATATTCGTAAGCGCGGGGTTGGTACTTACCGTCGACATTATGCGGGATCGTATCGGTATCCGGGCTTAACTGTACCAGCCCGAACGGTACACAGGCTCCCGGAAAAGTATGCCCCATCCCGTTTGTTCCGATGATCGGATTGACCAGAGATACTTTCTCCCGGGCAAATAATGTTCCTCCTGCCAACGCTACAGACAGAAATAAGGCTAAACATCTTGAAGATTTCATAAGTATGTAGTATTAATTTATTCTTTTGTCAAAAAAGCCTGATATTCATTCCACATGCTTTCAATACCGGACTCCTCGCCAAAGATGCTCTTGATCGCCTTGTCAAAACTCCAGACATCCAGGTCACGGACTGTAAGATGGAATTTACGGATAGCATCCGGATCTTTGGTTTTCAACCACTGAATAAAGAACCCGGTCGTGCGGTAGCCATCCATCCAGTTTCCACCCGGTTTGCGGGTACTCATATCGAAAAAGCCGGATTCTGCCCGGACGGCATCTGCCATTCCTTCGATACATGCCCAAAATTCTTTGTTTGTAGAATATGAACCGATTCCTTTCGGCTCAAACTGGTAAGCATGAACCAGTTCGTGAAATAACACACCGCGCGTTTCAAAATCCAGTTTGTAGAGCGATTCATTCATCGACTTCTCGATATGGCGGGTGCTATATTCAATATAGATAGCAGGCGGGTTTCCGGATTTGGCAGAAACGCCGTCGTAGTCTTTCAACGTATAATGAATGGTCTGGACATCATTCATCGTATCTTTTGCAGTATAAAAAAGGATTTCCGCCACCTTGCGGGCATGATATTTTATGTAAGCATCCGGATCTTGTACCAGGTCTGCATAGATCGCTGCCCCTTTGGTATCCGGAGCAAGCACTTCAAAATCGACTTCGGGATAGTTGAAGTCTTCCCAGTCCGTTACTAAATTCTTTTCGGAGAATGAAACATCACCGATCACCAACGTATCGTTCCCGGCGGTTTCGGCTTCCAGCATATATTGTTTATAGTTAGAAGGGTTGGTTATCGGACAAAGGATTTCCTGATAACGGGAACAGAAACGCTGGTCTTTCCGTTCATCTACCACCACCCAGTTCTTTCCGTCGTAGGAACCTTTCAGCACCCAGTTCACCGGATCGTGTGCAGGTGCCTCGCCTGACGAATAAATTTTATAACTTTGGATAGGAATGCTGTATTGAGAATCAAAAACAACCCGATTCAGTTTCTCTGTTCCTGTATAGTAAGTTGTAGGGTCCCCATCCGACAACTCCTTTACATTCACTGAAACCTTCTCCCTACATGCTGAAAGCAAAAAACTACCAACTACTAAAACAAATATATTTATGTAACACAACTTCTTCATAAGACAAAATAAAATCAATAAAGCATTCACTATCCAAAGAAAAAACAACTCCCAGTTACACTTGCCCGAAAATGCCAATCGGACGAAGTGCTTTTATTCATTGTTCTGATTTATCCTGTATTCATAATAAAGCATGTATCGGGTTTCACAAATCTGAGTGCAATATTACTTTATCGTTCTTTTCCGGGGTTACTCCCGAAAAGCAAAAAAAGTGCCCTGATATACATCTGGTACATCAGGGCACTTTTTAGGTAATCCAGGACACTCACAGAGAATCAACCAATTACCCTTTATTTCGGTACTCTTTGGGTGTCTGATTATACTTGGCGGCAAACTCCCGGTAGAAATAAGATTTACTGGATATACCGACTTTATAGATAATTTCCTGTACATTCAGATTGGTTGTCACCAGCAATTGGGCAGCATAGGTGAACCGGTAATCCTTTATAAACTCAATCGGAGTAAGAGGTGATATTTTCATGAAACGGCGGTAGAGTGAACGGGTATTCATTCCCAGTTTTTCGGCAATCAGCTCCGGACGCAGATTTTCCTTATCGAGATTTTCCCTGATAATAGTTGTTACGGCATCCATGAATTCCTTATCCTCCTGATGGACCAACTGGCCGCCGGACTGTTCATAGGCACTTTCCGGAGAATAATAATAATCTTTCAGTTCTTTCTTGCTTGTCATCAGCCTATTGACCACCGAACGAAGTACTACCGACGAGAACGGTTTCGTCAGATAAGCATCCGCACCCAGATCCAGCCCTTCCGCCTGGTCGCGTTCCGATATTCTGGCAGAAACCACAATCAACGGGATATGGCGGGTAAACTTATCCGATTTTACACGGCTGACCAGCTCCAGGCCATCTATCTCCGGCATCATAATATCCGTAATGATAAGGGCCGGCGTTTGTTGCTCCATGAAACGGAGAGCTTCTTCCACGCTATATGCTTCTTCTATATTATATGTAGGAGACAACGATTCTTTGATCAGCCAGACGATATCTTTATTATCGTCCACCACCAGAATACAGGGTTTGTTATCCGGAGAAACGACCTCCGGCACCTCTGTCCCCTCATCGGTAGAGATAGATACAAGGGGAGAATCCTGTTCCTCTTTCTCCTGTTCTGTCTCTTCCTCGTCTGCTTCGAGATAAGGCAGCCGGACAATAAATTCGGCATATTTACCTTCCTCGCT
>NZ_QUGR01000010.1:0-166603 GCF_003479145.1 Parabacteroides sp. AF18-52 | reverse complement strand
CCGAACATCTATACTCCCCTGCAGGGATTGTACGATACTATGACAGATAAACAGGCCTAATCCATTCCTGGAGGTTGTTTGTGTATAATTGTTTCCATCCAGATCACCCAATATCCGGTACCGGTCAAAGATCGTTTTCAGGTCTGTTTCCGAAATACCTTTACCCGAGTTATAGACACGGATGACCAACGATTCATTTTCCGCAACGGCAGAGATAGATATATCCCCGGCTTCATCTGCGTATTTAAAAGCGTTGGATACGAGATTGACCAGTATCTTCTTTAATCCGGTAGGATCTGTATTCCAGTAAAGCTGATCCGGCAGAGACAAGGTAAACTTTATCCCGTTCTGCTCGGCGATAGGCGTAAAAGATTCATACTGCCTGCGGATGATATCGGAAACAGAGATGTGTTTGATACTGAAATAATTCAAACCCGCCTCTTCTATCTTACGGAAATCCAAGATTTCCTGGATCAGTTCATTCAGGCTCATAACGTTGTCCCTCAATATACGGATATACCTTTTCAACTTATTATCGGAAGTATTCTCCGCATAGGAATGGATATAATCCCCTACTCCGTTTATCAAAGTCAACGGCGTACAAAGCTCATGGGTTATATTTGCAAAGAAATTCAATTTGGCTTCATACAGTTTTTCTTTCTGTTCTTCATGGATTTTCCGGGCAACCTGTTGTTGCTTTTCCGCAATACGCCTATTGATCCAATAAGCCAGCAAGCCTAAAAAAGCAAATAACAAAAGGATATAGATAACGATCGCCCAGGTTCCGCGATACCAGGGAGGGAGAACCTTCAGCGGTAACAGATATTCCCGTGCATTCGAGTCATAGACATCGTTCTTGTAACGCACTTTCAGGGTATAATTTCCGTAAGGCAGTTTGGTAAACGATATTTCATTATTCTTCTGTAACTCTGTCCAGTTGGTATTATAATTCTGCAACAGATAAGAATATTCATAGTTATCTCCATGAATATAATCGGTTGCCACAAAGGAGATACTGAAGGTTGAAACATCGGGAGGAATAGTGACGGGAACCGGATTTGTTTCCGTATAATCGTACAAGCTGACTGTTTCCCCTCCCATCTTCAATTCAAAAAAGTGAAGATCGGGACTATAACTCTCCAATCGGTCGTTTTGGGGATCGATCCATATCAACCCGTCGATGCCGCCAAAAAACAGACGTCCGGTATAAGGACATTTCCAATAGGCATCATCGGAAAACTCCGTGACCATCAGTTCCTGACTTCCATAATTATGGAAAAAGCTGTTATGGGGATTATATTTTGTCAGCCCCTTATTAGTACTCAACCAGATACATCCGTCCTGATCTTCCAGAATGCCGTGAATCATATCATTGCTGATACCATCACTCCGGTCGTACTGCCAGACTTCGCAGGTTCCCGACTGGTCGCATTTCATCCGGGTCATCCCCGAACTGGCTCCCAGATAAATGGTCGAGTCGCTGCTGTAATACAAACTCAAAACATCACCGATAGCCTGATTGCCGGAATTATTCATCGACATGAAATCATACTGCCTGGTAGTCAGGTCGAAGCGTGCCATCCCATACCCTCCACGACTACCCAGATAGAGAGTCGATTTTCCATCATAATACATGGAATAAAACTCATTGCATATTTTACCGTCCTTCTCTAACAGATAAGATTGCAGGTATTTAACCGCCAGTCCGGATTTATCCTGTTCCAGAATCACCTCGATCAACCCGTCACCCGTTGTTGCCATCCATAATGTCGAATCGTTTATCTCGCAAACAGAATGGACATACCGTATCCGTGTATCGATTTTACTGGGCAACGTATGGACTTTTTCATCTTCATAGGAATAATAGGAAAGACCGGGGCCATCCGTACCGATCCAAACCAAAGGATGATACTGGCTCCTGTAAAAACAATAGACCCGGTTATTGGAAAGACCGTCAGCCATCGTATAACGATCGATCTTATCTGCCGGAATCTGTTTTTTCCCGTATGAATCATAGTCTTTTATACGGATAAAACCATCCCCTTTCGTCCCGAACCATAATGTCTTATCTTCGTCCGTATAAACAGAACGGACCGGGTTACGCATCACAAAAGGTAGGTTTTCCAGAGATAATCCGTCGAAACGTTCATATTTATCATATAGCATCCGGACTCCCTGTCCATCCGTACCGATCCAGAGGATATTCTGTTTTTTGTCTTTAAACATACTGAAAACACCTATATTCAGGTCGACTGCTTCTTCCGGGAAAGTTGGTTCCAGCAACAGGCCATTCCTGAAAACCAGATACAGCTTCGACTGGAAAGAAGCGATACGAGCTATATTTCCATATTTTTCTATCCACCCGGAAAGGTCGAACAGATACTCTTTTCTATTTTTATCTATGCTATACTGATATAATTTGTTGTCAGTATCTAGATAATAAATAATACCCTCTTCATAAAAGGCCTGACTTATCTGACCGTCATGTATTTTGTTTTCCCTTATTTGTATGGTCAAAGGCAATCTGGAATAGTCAGGAACCAGTTGCTTCAGAGCTCCGTCCGAAGAGAGGAGATAAAAACCACCTTGCCGGTCAGTAAACAATATCTTTGTCGTTCCCGGGTTTATGCCTTGGGTATAAATATCCTGAAAAGCTCCGGTCCGGGCAGTATGGCAAGATATAAAGTTCTTTTGACTGATAACCAATGTATTCTCCAATGAGTCGGTTGCAATTAAAACACATTCCGGATATTCCGGATATGACTCCGTTACTTTGCGGTCGCGCAGTGAGAACCTGTTCAATCCCATAGAGGTGGATATCCACAGGTATCCGGGACCACCATCCGATATCTTATTAATAATGTTACTGCAAAGGGTATATTTATTATCAGGCTCAAAACGATACACATAGGTATTTCTTCCATTAAAAAGATTCAGGCCGTCGTAAGTACCGATCCACATATAGCCATGATCGTCCTGATAAATATCGATGATTGCATTATTCGACAGATCGATATTTGCCTTATGCAACGATATCGATGCCTTTCCGTCTGAAAATATGCAGAATAAAAACGAAACGAGCACCAACAGTTTCACACCAGGAAACCATCTCACTGTCCGTTCATTATTATTGGTCCAAGTCATAGTTTGAATATTTGTAAAATAATCCCCGGTATCCGCCTGTAAACACCCGGATACCGATCAGACAACAAATATAATCCATCTTTTCGGTAATATTAGAACTTTTTAAGCCTAAAGAAATAAACTATAATTAATAAAGCGATAACTTCGCAAATTACAAGGTGATGACATCGTTTTAACACATATAATATATGAAAAAGTATCTTTCATTGGCTGCCTCCGCCCTGCTTCTTGCAGCTTGCAGCGAAAAACCAGGTTACGAAATAACCGGTACAGTTTCAAACGCCGATCTGAACGGGAATTACGTATATCTTTATGAGTACGGGAATCCGGATGTTTTACCTTTCGACAGTGCGCTGGTAGAAAATAATACATTCAAATTCAAGGGTACTCAAAATGAATCACTGATTACGATCATTCAGTTCTCGCCCGATGTTGTTCAGGCTGAACGCGGCATGGCTACTCCATTCAAGACAACGTTCACACTTGAAAACGGTAAACTAACTATCTACCTAGATACCTTATCAAGTGTAACCGGAACTCCCGCCAACGATGCAGAAAAGGCTATGAAAGACAGTCTCAAACCATTTTTCGATGAAATGGGAAAACTGGGAGACGAAATACGTTCCGAAGATAAAACGGTTGCAGCTGCTGCAGAAAAGAAGTACGATGAAATCAGCGACAAAATAACCAAGGCTATCTGTAACTATATTCTGGCTCATATGGACCAGAAAATGTCTGCCAGATATTTATACGATAACCGTTACAACCTGAGTGAAGAGCAACAGAACGAAATACTGTCAAAAGCCGACTCAACCTTTAAGGCACAGCCGAATATCGACAAAATGGTCAGTCATCTGGAAGTTCTGAAAAACGTTGCAGTCGGTAAAAAATTCACTGACTTTGAAATGGCTGATCCGAAAGGTGAAGTTCATAACCTGTCAGAATTCGTAGGCAACGGCAAAGTTGTCCTGATCGACTTCTGGGCATCCTGGTGTCCTCCCTGTCGCAAAGAAATGCCACATCTGGTTGAATTGTACAAACAATATAAAAATAAAGGTTTTGAAATAGTAGGTATTTCGCTCGACAGCAAACCGGAAGCCTGGGCCAAAGGTGTAAAGGACCTGAACATTACCTGGACACAGCTTTCCGACCTGAAAGGATGGCAGAATGCTGGTGCTGCCTTATATGGCGTGAACAGTATTCCTCATACGATCCTGGTCGATAAAGACGGTACGATCATTGCCAAGAACATTCACGGCGAAGAAATAGATGCAAAACTTCAAGAAGCACTTAAATAATAAAAAGTTACGATATGTCTGCCCAAATCACTCTCGACTGGAAAAAGGATTCTACCTTTGAAACCCAGATGGATGGCCATACGGTAACGATCGACACCAGCAAAGAAGACGGCGGCACCGGTTCGGGTGTCCGCCCGAAAGCGTTGATGCTCGTTGCTATGGCCGGTTGCAGCGGTGTCGACGTGATCTCTCTTTTCAAGAAAATGAGAGTTCGCTTCGACAAACTGTCGATCGATGTCAAAGCAGAGACATCCGATACGATCCCGATGCTTTATACTGCTTTCGATGTTACTTACCATGTTACAGGAAACACAGAAGACAGTGCCCGGATAGAAAAAGCGATCCGTCTCTCACAGGAAAAATACTGCGGTGTAGCGCTTATGATGAAAAAGATAGGCCCCATCACTTACCGGATACTGCTTAACGGTACCGAACTTAATATTCAGCCTATCGATAAATAACGAACTTTCCGTCTTGCATGGCTGAATTAAAAATTTTATCTTTGTGCGGTCTTTTAGAAAGCGATATTACATAAAAATTAGCATAAAGTTTTATTATCACTTTAATATAATAAATTAGCGATTATGATTTATTCACATGAAGTTCAACACATGTGTGTTGTAAAGAAGGGAGCCAACCATCCTTGCGCTCCGATTCCTGAAGAAGGAAAATGGGTTAGATCTACTCAGATCACTGACATCTCAGGTTTGACTCATGGTGTGGGTTGGTGTGCTCCTCAGCAAGGTGCATGTAAACTGACACTGAACGTTAAGGAAGGAATCATTCAGGAAGCTCTGGTTGAAACTATCGGTTGCTCTGGTATGACTCACTCTGCTGCGATGGCATCAGAAATCCTTCCAGGCAAAACACTTCTGGAAGCATTGAACACTGACCTTGTTTGCGACGCTATCAATACAGCTATGCGCGAATTATTCCTGCAAATCGTTTACGGACGTACTCAGTCCGCTTTCTCTGAAGGTGGTCTGCCTATCGGAGCCGGTCTGGAAGATTTAGGTAAAGGTCTGCGTAGCCAGGTTGGTACTATGTTCGGTACTTTGGCTAAAGGTGTTCGTTACCTGGAAATGGCAGAAGGTTACTGTACTCGTATGGCATTGGATGCTGACGATCAGGTGATCGGATATGAATTCATCCACCTGGGTAAATTCATGGATATGGTAAAGAAAGGCATCGATGCTAACGAAGCACTGGAAAAAGCGAAAAGTTCTTACGGTCGTTTCAAAGAAGCTGTAAAATATATCGACCCTCGTAATGAATAAGAAAACACTGACACGCGTCCTGACCGGGCTAATAATCATAACTGTTATCGCGACGGTAATCACCTACTTCGTTATGAAGCCGGACCGTCCCTGGATGGCATTCTATATGGCCTGTTGCGGCGGTGTACTTGTTTTCAACTTTCTAATATCTTTATTCCTGGTAAATAAGAATTTAAAAAAGTAAAAATAATATGGCTTTATTTGAAAGTTACGACCGTCGTATTGATCACATCAACGCGGTTTTAAAGGAATATGGTATCAACGGTATCGAAGATGCAAAAGCTATCTGCGACGCTAAAGGTATCGATCCTTATACAATGTGTAAGGAAACTCAACCTATTTGTTTCGAAAATGCATGCTGGGCTTACGTTGTAGGTGCTGCTATCGCTATCAAGAAAGGTTGCACAAGCGCTGCTGACGCTGCCGAAGCTATCGGTATCGGTCTGCAGGCATTCTGTATCGCTGGTTCTGTTGCTGACGACCGTAAGGTTGGTATCGGCCACGGTAACCTGGGTGCACGTCTGCTTCGTGAAGAAACAAAATGTTTCGCATTCTTAGCCGGTCACGAATCTTTCGCTGCTGCTGAAGGTGCTATCAAGATCGCAGAAATGGCAAACAAAGTTCGTAAAGAACCGTTGCGCGTTATCCTGAACGGTCTGGGTAAAGATGCTGCTATGATCATTTCACGTATCAATGGCTTTACTTATGTTCAGACTCAGTTCGACTATGCAACAGGTGCTTTGAACGTGATCAAAGAATATCCGTATTCTACAGGTCTTCGTGCAAAAGTAAAATGCTATGGTTGTGACGATGTTCGTGAAGGTGTTGCTGTAATGCGTGCTGAAGGTGTTGACGTATCTATCACAGGTAACTCAACTAACCCGACTCGTTTCCAGCACCCGGTAGCCGGTACATACAAGAAAGAATGTATGGAAAACGGTCACAACTACTTCTCTGTTGCTTCAGGTGGTGGTACAGGCCGTACTCTGCACCCGGATAATATGGCTGCCGGTCCTGCTTCTTACGGCATGACCGACACAATGGGCCGTATGCACGGTGACGCTCAGTTCGCCGGTTCTTCATCAGTTCCTGCTCACGTAGAAATGATGGGATTCCTGGGTATGGGTAACAACCCGATGGTAGGTGCTACTGTTGCAGTAGCTGTTGCTATCGAGGAAGCTATGAAGAAGTAATCTGATAAATTACTAATATATAAACTCCTGTAATCGTTATGGTTACGGGAGTTTTTTTGTGTTTTTAGAGTACTAGATAAAAACAACTTAGTTAAGGATAAACTGAATTTACCTAAAATCGCAAGATTTGAGAGTGTTTATTATCCAAATATGCCATTTATAGGGCCTAATTAGGTTGCCAAAAGTAAAATAATCAAGACCAAGAAAAGATACGATCCTCGTTATTTTAATTTCTACTCGAGTTGTAAAAAACACAAAATATTATTTAACAACAAATCTTTAAACTAAATTATACATCAAAAGAATCATGAATGACTTTTTTAATACAGACTACCTATTAAAACTAAACGAAAAATTTTTCAATAAACTTAAGCATGAATATCCTTCAAAAGAGTTCAGAAGAGAAGCTATCAAAAATGAAATCTTAAAGGAACTGCATTCATTAGTTATAAATAAAGTTTCAGAAACTGAAATGCATATTTTTCTAGAAAAGAATCCTCAAATATTCGGACATTTACTTGGCTTATATAGAACTGCGAATCATGGATTTACAGTCTATTCCAAACAAGAAATAACTCCACATGTTAAAAATAAAAACAAAGGGCTTATTCCTGATTTTATTATAGGAGGACAAAATTCAGATGGATGGCAATGGTGGATTATTGAAATTAAAAGTCCTAAAGATAATATTTTTGTAGACAAAGGTGCGTTACATTTCTCTGATACTGCAAATAAAGGAATATGTCAATTATTAGAATATGTATCTATGTCTGATAAAATTCAAGGGCATCTAAGAGATCACTTTGGATTCAAAGACTTCAATAACCCTAAAGGTATTATGTTAATTGGAAGCGAAGATGAATTTAACGATAAAAGAAAACAAAATCTAAAAAAATCTTTCAATGATTTAATGTCTAAAAGATTTGAAATTAGAACCTTCAGTTGGTTAATCAGAGAAATTGAAGTAACTAAAAATCATTCATGAATATATTCAATTTAATAATGTTTATACCTATTCACAAATAAATGATGGAATAAAGACTTACTATCTTCGTCCCCCATTCCTTCCGTTTGTATTTGATCTGTCATTCGTTTTTGACTCACTATTCGTTGGATTTCTATATTGTTCCGTACGATTACTTGTTCCGCTATTCGACGGACGGGTAACTTCTGAAGGTTTTGTCTGCGGACGATTGGTTTCCGGACGGCTTGGCCTATTCGATTCGGGACGATTCGAGCCGGGTCTGTTTGACTCCGGACGACTTGGTCGATTGGACTCCGGGCGATTCGAACCGGGACGATTAGGCTTGTTCGGACGATTCGGATGATGATGGTCCGGAGGGTAAATATAAATAGGACGACCATAATCCGGAAATATCATCGGAGGAGCTACCGGTGGAATATAGGTCACATCGTCATACAAATATTCATATCCTGTCAGATAATTATCCCAGAACTCCAACGCATACACTTCATCACGGGCTGTCCGATATTCCAAAACTTCCTGCACATAACCATCTTTCTTGTTTACAGCCAATACCCGGTTAGGAGGTCCCATCATGTTCTCCACCTCGGCAACAGTCATACCCGTGGTCAACATACCCAAATCCAGATATTTATATGCTCCGCAAGCTACCAACAAGAAAGAGGTCAGTATGATCAAACTTATTTTTTTCATTTTCATTTTGAAATTAAAGACTCCAGATATTCGATGAATTCGGAAGTCGTCCAGTTCCCGTCAAAGACTTCACCATTAACGAAGAAAGTAGGCGTTCCCTGTACGTCATTTTCCAATCCGGAATCGTAGTCATCTTTTACTTTCTGATAGAAACGGTCTTTGCCGAAATCCGTTTCAAACTCTGCAGCATTTATTCCTAACTTCTTAGCATATTCCAGCAGATAATAGTCATCCAACGCATTCTGATTTTCAAAAAGAAGGTCGTGCATTTCCCAGAACTTGCCATGAGAAGCTGCGATCTCTGCTGCAATAGCAGCATGCAAAGCGTGCGGATGTAACTCCGTCAACGGGAAGTTACGAAAAACAAACTGCACTTTGTCACCAAGTTTCTTCTGTATATCTTTTACTATATGATAAGCTTTTCTACAATAAGGACACTGATAATCAGCATACTCAATTAATTCTATCGGTGCATTGACCGGACCTTGAACGTGATCGTTCTTATTTACTTCCAAATACATAGCTGTTACTATTTGATTTCTAATTAATAACATCACAGACTTTTCTTTTGTTGTTTATATTAGCATTTCATTAACTGAACCGATCCTGTTTTTTAGCTATCTTCGCATCTATGAAAAGAGGTACAGCAGATTTACCATTACATTACGGGACCGTTCCCCCCTGGTTGGCCGAACGAATGAGCCTGCTTGGCGGAGCTATTGCAGAAGCCATCATCATCGAATACGGACGTCCGGCTTTGCTGCAACGCCTGAGTGACCCGTTCTGGTTTCAGTCGTTAGGTTGCGTGCTGGGAATGGACTGGCATTCGTCTGGTATTACAACGTCTGTTATGAATGCCCTGAGAAAAGCGATCAATTACCGTTCAGAAGAACTTGGTGTTTATATTTGCGGAGGAAGAGGTAAGTTTTCGAGAGAAACACCTAATCAATTGCTGGAGGTAGCCAACAAAACCGGATTAAACGGGAATGAATTGGTAAGACACAGCAAGCTGGCAGCTAAGGTCGATAACACAGCAGTACAGGATGGTTTTCAGCTTTATCTGCATACATTTATCGTTACCAAAGAGGGCGACTGGTCTGTCATCCAACAGGGGATGAACCCGAATGAACGCATGGCACGGCGTTATCACTGGCTTTCGTCTTCACTCCGTTCTTTTATGGAAGAGCCGCATACTTCTGTTTGCGGAAGGAACCAGGGATTGATTCTCAATCTGACGGATAAACTGGCTGCACCGACAAAAGAGGGTATTGTTGAACTGACAAAAGAATCCCCCGACAAGCTGATGCGCGAAGTTTCCATTATCCTTCCCAATCACCATGAGGTAAAAGCTGAAGATGTAAATCTTAAACGGCTGGGAGCAGCTCTGATTCTGGCTCATGAAACAAATATATCCGATATGGAATCGCTTCTTTTGTTGGAGGGAGTGGGACCAAGAACATTACAATCACTCACTTTAGTCAGCGAAGTGATACATGGGACGCCTTCCCGGTTCTCCGATCCGGCACGTTTCTCTTTTGCCCACGGGGGAAAAGACGGGCATCCGTTCCCGGTTCCGACAAGTGTTTATGATGAGACTATTGAAGTGTTTAACAATGCAATCCATAAGGCACATCTCGGAGAGAAAGACAAGTCCGATGCACTAAAGAACCTTTCCAAAATATCACAGGAGATGGAAAAAGGCTATACGCCCAACAACTATTTCGATGATTGGGTACAATACGAACGGGATAACTCTTACAAATACAAAGGAAAAACTGTTTTCGGAGATGCAAAAAAGCCCGTAAAGAAAAAAGAGGACAAAGGGGAAGGGGGAATACAATTAAGTCTGTGGGATTAAAGTTACTTTTCTCTTGAAAGAAAAGTAACCAAAAGTTCAAGGCTGCACCTGCCTCGCTACTCCACATCCTGCGTTCGCTGTCGCCTCCGAAACTCGCTGCGCTCAAACAGCGGATGCTCCGGACGCTCTCTACGGATGCTGCGCTTAACGCTCACCAGCTGAGGCCTTTCAGAGAACGCAAAGCGTTCTCTTATGATTGCCGATACTGCCTGTTAAAACCGAAAGCACTTGTTATAGCTAGCGTCGTACCAACGTATATTTATACCCAGTCTCCGTACAATCCTGGATAAACAAGGTATCGCCGCTTATCGACAACGGATAAGCCGGATTGGTTGCATAAAAGACATCCATCAGATAGGCTTCGTATCCTACCCCCGTATCAGCTTTCCGCCAGTTCAGATCGCCGGGTTCGTCTTTGCCATCTTCCGACCAGATATATTTATCACCGTCAAATACAATGAAAGTATTTTCAAACTCGCAAAGCTGACCGGCGTTCTGGCCGCTGACCAATTCCCACTTTCCATTGACAAATTCCTTGATCTCGGGAAGTGATTTATCAAAAAGAGTCGCCTTAACTTTCGCACGGGTTCCTGTCTTCTCTACTGTTTGATCTCCCCCCTGCTCCGACTTACCTTTACAACCACTTGTACCGATCAGGCACAAGCCCACAGCTGCAATAATGAAAATACTTTTCACGTTATTCATATCCGGTCCTTATTTACAATGTTCCTTTATCAGTCTTTCAGCTAACGGATCACCCAGTTCTTTTGCCTTATTCAAGGCTTCACAGGCTTCTGCTTTCTTTTCCATACGTACATAACAAATACCTTTCAGACGATAACAAGCTGCAAAATCAGGAGCAACCTTCAATGCCTCATCAATACATGCCAATGCTTCCGTATAGTTTTTCAAACGAACATACACAGATGCTTCTTCCGCACGGTAATCCGGGATATCCGGACTCAGGCGAACAGCTTCTTTGATATCAGCCAAAGCACCATCCATATCGCCGGCACGGAATTTAGCCTGTTCGCGGTAGAAATAAAAATCGCTGCCGACACTGCCGTTCATTGCTTTATAATACAAGTCATAATCTTCGACCGCTTCTGCATACTGTGACAGACGGAGTTTCCAGTCCACACGCTCCAGAATAAACTGACCGGCATCAGATGTAAGCGGTAACCCACACTTTTCTACAGCATTATCCAGCAGGGCGATCACATCTCCGATATTGAATCCGGGTGTATTTTCCTTAGCCTTAGCAGCCCAATAGAAAGAGTTAGGCGATGCCAGGTCACTATTGTTCACGATCATATATTCGTTATAAGCCTGGTCGAATTCTTTCAGGAAGAAATGAATATCTCCCGCCAACTGATGATAAACCGGAAGATCCTCTTCACTTATAGCTTTCTGAATTGTTTCCATTGCAGCCTGTACAGTCCATGCCGGATCGGTCAAAGTCGTATCGGTGGCAGCTACGCTATAGATCAGTTTCGCTTTATTATAATATACATCTCCTTTTTTATTACTGTATTTGGAAGCTGTTTCAATATCGTCCAACGCCAATTTCAGATACTTATCCTGCTCGGCAGGAGTAGAAGCCAGTTCGGCACGGCGTCCGGCATAATGATTGGCACGGTTCAGATAGCCGTCAACGGAACTCGGGAACGTCGCGATAAAATCATTCAATGTTTCCAGATATGTTTTTACATCCTGTGTACTTCCTTTCAGGAACAAAGCGACCTGGGCCTGCTCTACGTCTGCCGGCCATGCTTTCTTTATCCCTATACTATTATATACGGAATTCAGGAAATCGGTGGGAGCTATAGACAGACTATTCACATAAGATGCCGAAACGGCATACGATACATCTTTCTTACCGGATGCATCAGCCTGCGCCAAACCGAAAACTTCACCTTCGGCATTCAATATCGGTGAGTTCACCCGGGCATCTTCCAACGGAATGGATAATTTGTAGTAACTGTACGGATCTTTCAGTTTGCTGACCTCCGTAATCGTTCCCTGTTCGAAATCAGCCTTCTTTTCTGTTGTATAGGGTAATAAATAAGCAACAGCACCTACAGCCAGCGGATCGGCAGCGATAGGAAAGAACTGTACCTTTTTAGGAGTTTCCGCTTTCACTTTTATAACATCATACAATTCATCCGCACCGACGATCGTTGTAACCGGATATATTTTTCCTTCCACATCCGTCACCGTTGCCTTTTCTGCCCCTTTGAACAGATCGTAAGCTGTAAGGACATCCCCTGTTTCAGAAACAAAAATACCTGTTCCCGAGGTAAGTTTGGTTCCATCTTTCCCGTATGTAGTGATTAAAACAACAGCTTTTTTACTTTTGTCCATCCATTTAGGAGCGGCGTTTTTCTGCGCAGTTGCCGGTAATAGGTGGCAACAAATCAAAATAAGTAATAGTATTCGTTTCATTTCTTTTCTCATGTTATCAGATATGCCGACAAATGTAATACTTTATTATCTTTGTACATATTGTCTGAGTATAAAATTATCCGCTTATGAAACTTAAAATGTTATTCCTTTTCACAACCAAAGACGGCGGAGAGCTTGTTATCACCTTTATTAAACATCATGGCGGGAGATACAATAATACACGTTTCAGGTTTCAGTCATTTTCATGCGTTGATATCCGGGGCTTCGGAATGAAAAGTAATTACACAGCCGCCTTTTTCGGAAAACCAGGGTCTTTTGAATACAAAACCAGGGACTTTTGACTTCAAAACATATATGCTTTGCAGACAAAACATATATGTTTATTTTCAATAGATACCTACCACATATCAAATAATAGTAGTATATTGCGGAAGTTCATTATTTGTCAGAAATTAACGGATAGCAAACATACCATGAATATAATTAAATATGCACTTTTATCAGTTCTTTCGATATGCCTGTTAACTTCCTGCGGAGCAACGCTATCAAACGCGATGGCTGCTGATAACAATATTCAGAAACTGGAATTGGGAATGGCAAGGCAGGATGTTATAAATATTATGGGTAATACTTATAAAAGGCTGGAAGTAAAACAAACTCCTACAGGTTATCTGGAGACGCTTGGATACGTTGACTATGTGGAGGGAACTTATAGGTTGCGTCTGCTTGACGGGAAACTGCAGGAATGGGATTACATACAGCCTCATAAATGCAAGGAAAAATAAACCCTTCAGGATAAACAGATGGTTTATAAATATTTAAACCACCTGAAACCTGCAACGTACTGTTTGAAATACTTATGGATTCATGCTAAAACACTTAAGTATTTGTTCCCAGATACATAAGTATTTAATCAGAAAAACATAAGTATTTCAACAATAAAACTTACTTTAATCGGATAATATCTCCAGTCCGTCTTCCCGCATCACGAAAGTATGTTCCCATTGGGCGGAAGGAAGTTCGTCGTCGGTAATGACAGTCCAGCCATCTTCTTCCGCAATATAAACACGATATGTTCCCATATTGATCATCGGCTCGATAGTGAATACCATGCCCGGGACCAGTAACATTCCGGTTCCTTTACGGCCGAAATGGGTAACTTCCGGCTCTTCATGAAATTCCAACCCTACTCCATGACCGCATAAGTCACGGACTACCGAAAAACCATTCTTCTCCGCATGTTTCTGGATCGCATGACCGATATCGCCCACATAGCCGAAGGGTTTAGCAGCTTCCACACCTATTTCCAGACATTCCTTTGCCACACGCACCAATTTCTCTTTTTCTGGAGAAACCTTGCCGATCATATACATCCGGGAAGCATCCGAATAATAACCGTCCAGGATCGTAGAAACATCCACATTGATGATATCACCTTCTCTCAATATCTCTTTTTCACAGGGAATTCCATGACAAACAACCTCATTGACGGAAGTACAGACACTTTTCGGAAATCCTTCAAAATTCAACGGAGCCGGGATAGCCCCGTGGGAAATCGTATAGTCATAGACCAGTTTATCTATTTCAGCGGTCGACATACCGGCTTTTATTTCCTTTCCCACTAAATCGAGGATTCCTGAATTTACAACTCCGCTTTTGCGGATACCTTCAATCTGTTCTTCTGTTTTAATCAATTTCCGGGAAGGAACCAAATGACCTTTATTCTGGAGATAGAGAATCTTTTTATCTAGTTCGGTAAGTGGTTGGCCCTTGATTACCTGCCAATTATTTCTTTTTCTCATACATTTATTCCGTTATTCTTTAGTAATAACACAACAAAGGTACATTAGTTTTTAATCTTTACAGGTAAAATCAGTTTAATAAAGTTCAAAAAACGACACCCAGTTTGACTGAAAGGCAATGATAATTCAATGATTCTTCATAAGAAGAAACAAAATGGGAGGTTGAATATTCCCGTAAACGTTTTAGATCCTGTAGCCCATATCCCAAAGCAAACAAAAGTTTCTTATCAGACCATACATTCATCCGGACCCCGACGGAAGGCGACAAATAAAATCCTCCCACCACCTTTCCGGAAGGAGCAAAAGAATAACCGGCCGAACAATCGAGATAAGGAGTAAACCGGGCCGGTTTCAACAGATCGAATTGCACATTACCGGTTAAAGGGATCAGAATATCTCCGTCATAAAGGGAAAAGCCGCTCCCTAATCCGACCGAAAAACGATTACTAAAACGATAAAACGCTTTACCTTCCAGTACGAACGGGACAGCAGAAGGCGTGTTCATCGGAATCCCCGTACTGACAGTTACCTGATATTGAACAGGTTTATAATCCGTTTGACCTTTTGACACAAAAGGTATCAGAATAAAGAAAAATACGAACAGGTATTGTTTCATGGCTGGATCGTTATTGTGATCTGTTTTACAATCTGTAAAGCGGAGGTCAGGGAAGAGGTATCCGGATATATCTGTCCGTCACTTCCGTCCGGCGAACTATGTCCGACCAGCGTAGCGACATACGATGTAGCATCCGACGACAGGTCGATATCCGCTGCATAGATAACGGCAGGTTGTCCACTCCCCTCCTTTCCGCCTGAATAATTCTTATCTCCCTCCTGAGCCGATTTTGGATAGTTGTCATTAAAATCGGTGGAATGATTGATTTCTATTTTCACTCTGAACTGCTTCAATCCTTCCGCAGGCTGCATCTTCACATCGAAACCGTCATGCGGGGTCGCTCCTGTCAGACCATCCGTAAAAGGTTCTTTTTTGGTCGGCAGATACAGTCCGTCATCATATTTTACTCCACGTGAGTAACTCCAATGCGGCAAAGACTCCTTCCTTCTATTTTTACCTGCCATTTGCCAGCTTTGGGTCGCGATCTTATGGGTCACATAAACTGTAGAGAGATAGTTGCCGTCCCTGTCTTCCAACCATATAGCTATCTGGGGAGGATTCTTTTTGTTTATTCCCAGGAACAAGGAAAAGTCATGCAACCATGATTCGCCTTTCTCCAACGTGATTTTCAGGTCATTCTTTTTATACTCCACCAAATCATTGTTGCATGAACAACAAGCCAGCAAAACCATGCAGGCTCCAGCAAAAATACTTGTCTTATTCATTTGTATAATTTTTAATCCAGTTATCGATCAATCGGTCTAATCCTTTCTCCAGTTGTTCCCAGCCTGTCTCACTTTGCAGTTTGAAGCCATTGTAAACCGGACAATTTTCTTCCAGCAGGACAAGATAAGTGATGGAAGAAGTCAGGACAGTCGCCATAACGGCTATATCCTCTTTCGGCCGGTTCGTTAATCGGCTGACTGCTTCAATCAGCCAGATGCCTTTTGCCTCCCTCCTTTCGCGTAACTCTTTTATTACTTTATTTTTCGCTGAAAGCTCCCAGCGATACAACCGTCTCAAGGTGTAACTGTCACGCAACATCGTGATCTGATCACGAAATAACTTCTTGACGAAGTCTCCCAAATGTGCTACATCAGGCAATTCCGGCTCCAGGTTGATCCAATAGTCATTCCGTTGAATATAGGCGACGATCAGTCCGTCCAACGATTCAAAATAACGATAGATCAACATCTTCGACAATCCGGCTTTTGCTGCCACGGCATTTACTCCGAGGTTTTCAAAACCGTCTTCCTCTATCAAGTCATCTATCGCCTTCAGGAAAGCCAACTCTGTCAGTTCTCTGTTTTTACTCATTCTTTCTTTTTCCATCATTCTTACTGTTGTTACCATTCGGTCACAAACATAAGTTACCCAGCGGTAACATCACAAGAAAAAACTAATTATTTTATTTATTTCTTCAGAAAAAGCGATCCGGTTGCTTTCTAAACAGAGATATATTCGTATGTTTACCAAGTAAAAACATACATAACGAATAAACCTGTTAAAAATGATAGAAGCACCGGAAGCCTTGTACATCTCCGAGCAGATGAATCAAACGATTAAAGGGAAAAGAATTACATTTGTCAGCGCAGGATATACACCTCATAAGTTTGCATGGTTCTATGGAGATCCGGCTAATTATTCGGGGATGCTTACCGGTAAGATAATTGGGGAAGCCCATGCTTATGGTGGTCTGATCGAGATAGATATAGAAGATGTGCGTTTATTATTCGGAGACGGGATGAATATCCGGTACTACGCTCCCGGTGAAAAGATACCGGAAAAACACCAGTTGCTCATTGCTTTCGAAGACGAGAGTTGTATCATGGGATCCGTCCGGATGTACGGGGCAGTCATGTGTTTTCCTGACGGTGCTTTCGATTGCAGCTTCAGCTCCTATCGTGAAGGGGCACGTACTAAACCGCAGGTGCTTTCGGAAGCTTTCGACAAAACCTATTTTCTGAGCCTGATAAACAGTGAGGAGAAACAAAAGAAAACGGCAAAGGCTTTCCTTGCGACCGAGCAAACAATTCCGGGATTAGGAAACGGAGTTTTACAGGACATCCTGTTCAAAGCACGTATCCATCCTAAGACTCGTATCAACATATTATCTGAAGAACAGAAAGATACGTTGTTTCATTGCACTAAAGCAACACTTCAGGAAATCTATCAGGCAGGCGGACGTAATTCGGAAACAGACCTGCTCGGAAATAAAGGCCGCTATATCCCCATATTATCCAAAGATACAACCGGCAAGCCTTGCCCGGTTTGCGGAGAAGATATACGCAAAGAGAGTTATATGGGAGGCAGTATCTATTATTGCTTTGAATGTCAGAAGTTAACTCAACCGTAAGGTTCCATATCTTCACATACCCAGTCGGAGCTATGTTCTATGGTATAACGTAGCTTTTCCGGTTCCTGACGGGTATCGAAGAACATGGCTATTTTTACGGCACCTACTTCTACCCAGTAAACGATCTTTAGATTCGGATGCTGAACAAAAGTCCGAAAACATTGAGGGTAGTCCACCAATGTCGGTTCCACATATCCTAAACCAGGATAACTAGTCAAAGTTCTCATATTCTCTTTGATAGAAGCATAAACTTTCTGGGCAACCGGCAAACCATACATCGTCTTATAAAAGACCTTCATTTCCCGAGTTTGTCCTTTTGCTAAAGGGGATACAATCAACTTTAATCTTTTCATTTGTCAAGTTCAAATTCCTTATCCATTTCCGCAAAAAACTCATCCCCGTCTATCATCCTCCCATTCCGATCATCCTCCAGCACCTGATCGATCAGGCTACGAAAATGCTCTGCGGAACGAATCTGAAAACTCTCCGGAGATGACAATGGCTCTCGATCACCTTGCTGTTGGTAAGCAAATATCTGATCTTCCAGAGAGATCAGCAATTCTTCGTCTTCTATTTGACTGATCTGCTTTATCAAGTCTTCCCGACGCCTGTTTATTGAATTGATCGACATGATTTTGATTTTTAAAGTGACTTCACAAAGATAGAAATAATCTTATTGTAATTCCGGATTTTATCCGTTTCAATTTGTATGTTTGCAGTATGAAATGGACATATTCTTTTATCGCATTATTCTCTATCCTGATTGCCTGTAACAGCAATACAGAATCAAAAGACAGTCAGGAAGAAAACCAAACATTGGAAACAATCTTCAACCGCAAAAGCGTACGCAAATATACACAACAGCCGGTTGAAAAAGAGAAGCTGGAAACATTAGTCCGTGCAGGAATGGCAGCCCCTTCATCCAGAGACCGCCGCCCCTGGGAGTTTATCATCGTAACAGACCGTGATATCCTGGATACCATGGGAGACGGATTACCTCTGGCACGTATGCTGAAAGAGACTAAACAAGCCATTATCGTATGTGGCGATACCGTCAAATCCGGCAATGCCTGGCAGTTGGATTGTTCTGCTGCTGCACAAAACGTACTGCTGGCTGCCGAATCGTTAGGACTGGGAGCTGTATGGACTGCCGCCTATCCTTATCCCGAACGGATGAATGTTGTACGGGAAGCATTACATCTTCCCGACCATATCGTTCCGCTGACAGTTATTCCGGTCGGTTACCCTACGGGAATAGAAAAGCCGAAAGATAAATTCAACAAGAAACAGATACATTACAACGGATGGTAAAAAGTAAATCCCGGTATCACTCCCCTGCCTTTTGGCTTTCAGGAGTAATACCGGGATTTTATCTATCATTTAATTCCGGGAAAAAGATCAGAATCCGGCATGTTCTTCTTTATTGACCGACTGGTCCGAATCGCGCTTCTTTTCTCCGCTATACATCCATTCGATCTCATCTTCGTATGTCTTGCCGTCTTTCACAACGACTGTTTTCACGATATTCTTACCCATATCGAGCGTCACATTATCTATAATATAATGTACGGGCGTATAACCTTCACGGATACCGGCCAGTTCTTTGCCGTTCAGATACACTTTCGGCGTACCGATATTTGAATAAACCGTCACTGAAGTTTCCTTCTTCTCACGATCCCAGTTACGACGTTGCGTCAGGAACAGTACAGGTTCTTTGCTCCAGTTGGCCTTATACCAAAAATAAGAATCTTTTTTGATCTTACGATCGAATGTAACCAGTCCTTTCATATTCCGAGCCGGAACACCGCCACGCACCCACATCGGGGCACAGAAGTCGAACGTATTCCAAAGGTAAGAAGCAATGATATACGGATGGGCCGCGATCACGCTCCACTGATATTCGTGAGTCTTGGTAGCAAATGTTTCCGGATAAAATTCTTTTGTCCAGTTTAGGGCATCTCCCAGATATTCTGTCTGATGGTTCAGGTTGGCATCAGCACCGTACTCGGTCAGCATCAGTTTCTGATGAGGATATTCTTTTTCCAATCCTTCCACCCAGGGTTTGATATCCTGTATTTTCTTTTCATACCAACCGAAATAACGGTTCATTCCCTGAATATCGGCAACCAGGTTCACCGGATGTTCCATATGACCATATCCGTTTACCGATACTGTGTAACGATCCGGATCTTCCGTCTTAGCCAGGTCATGCAGAGATTGCGTCAGTTCTTTGGTATATTGATGCGGCTGATACACTTCGTTATGCAGTCCCCACACATAAATAGACGGGTGATTGAAGCTCTGGCGGATCATTTCACGCAACTGGTTCCGGCAGTTTTCCGCTTCCTGACCCGTGACACGGTTCACAAACGGTATTTCCGCCCAGATGATCAATCCCAGGCTGTCGCAGCGGGAATACAAATAATCTGACTGCTGGTAATGAGCAAAACGGACGGTTGTCGCACCGACATCCATGATCGTAGCCAGATCGAAGTCATGGTTCTCATTCTTCAACGCACTACCCAGTCCCCACCAGTCCTGATGACGGGTAACACCATACATCGGATACTTCTCACCGTTCAGATAGAATCCTTTACCGGCAACGATCTCATATTTACGCAACCCTAACGGCTGTACCATTTCATCGATCACCTGTCCGTCTTTGATCAGACGGCTGACAACCTTATACAGATAAGGATTCTCACGTCCCTGCCACAAAGTCGGTTTCTTGATCGTGAAAGAAGACTCGTAAGCCTGTTCGCCCTGTGCCGTCAATTCGAAAGACTGACTGTTCGTTGCAATCTGTTTCCCTTCCTGGTCATAGATCGTATTCTGCAAAGTCACAGGGACCGGTTGCAGAGTACCGTTATCCAGTTTCACCTTTACTTTTACCTCCGCCTGTTTCTTAGACACATTCTTTTGGGTAATATAAACACCCGGAGAAGCACAATCAGTCACACTGATGTTATACGGTTCTGTTACGATCAACCATACCGGACGATAGATACCGCCATACACCCCGAACAGATTATGGTTGACGGGAATCACATCCGGACGCGATTTATTGTCCGCTTTCACCATGATCTCATTTTCTTCTCCCGCTTTCAATAACGGACCGATCTCACAAGCAAAAGCCGAGTATCCTCCTTTATGGGTAATAGCCAACACTCCGTTCACAAACACTTCGGAACAAGAGCCGACACCTTCAAAACGTAAAAAGACACGTTTATCCTTTAATTCCGCAGGGAAAAAATATTGTTTCTTGTAATAAGCAGCCCCTTCATAAAAGCTATTAGCCTGTACTTGCATATCTTTAGCATTCCAGGTATGGGGTATTTCCACTTCTGACCAACCACTATCCCATTTTCGGGCATTTACAGCCAACTCTTTTTCAGCCGGAGCCTTCTTAAATGACCAACCGGAATTAAAAGATTCCACTTTCCGGCCTTCCGCCTGCATCGACACAAATCCCAGACAGGCTAATAATAAGGTTAAACTTAATACTCGTTTATTCATGATTTGTTAATTGAATGAGTTGCAAATATACCTCCGAGCATCCGTTTCTGCTAATAAAATCATCTCATTACCGATTAAGATCGTCTCTATTTCGGCAAATAGCTCCATATTTATTACCTTTGTACAGATAAAAACAACTATATTGCTCCTGCAAAACCACACGTTGAATACATATGGCGAGAATACACAAACAAATACACATACTTATCATTTTACTCATCCATACCATTTCCGGTTATGGAAACAACAACAACCCGTTCTTCTTTTCACACCTGGGAGTGGAAGACGGGCTTTCCCAAGTCTCAGTGCTTAATATTTTCCAGGATTCGGACGGATATATATGGTTCGGAACCCGTAATGGGGCAAACCGTTATGACGGATATGAATTTAAACTGTATCAAAACGAAGTGAACAACCCAGCTTCAATCAGTGATAATTATATCCGCAAGATCAACGAAGACAAAAATAAAAACATATGGATAGGAACCTCCAACGGTGTGAACTGCATTGACTATAAAACACAGCAGATCTCCCGTTTCTATCCCAGAACAATTAATCCCTCAATTACGACTAATGCCGTCAATAACTTTCTATACCATACCAACGGCGATTTATATGCGTTCACCACCCGAAGCGTATTAAAATGTAATCCGGATAAAACGGTAGAGGAAATGTCTTTCCTGAAAAATTTCGAGGCTCCTATTCACTCTGTCATTCAGGATAACGACGGAGATATCTTTATCGGAACGGAAGACAAAGGATTATATATATTCTCCAGCGACTGGAAACGAAAAAAACATTATCTTCCGGATAGCGCCAATAATCGGCAGAAACTACCTAATAGCACTATATCCACTTTATTAAAAGGTCCTGATAATAACATTTTCATTGGAACCAATGAACACGGGCTATGTATATATAACAAAAAAGATGAGACTTTTACCCGGCTGGACACAGACAACTCCGGCCTGAATAACAATTCGATCCGTCACCTTATTCCATTCGGTAAAGACTCTATTCTGATCGGCACATTCAGAGGTTTAAATATACTGAATACTCAAACTATGATTATCAAGTCCATCGATATGGACATGAATGCAAAGGGGGCACTCAGCCATTACTCCATTCACAGCATGCTAATCGACCGTGATCAAACATTATGGGTCGGAACCTATTCTGCCGGAGTCAATTACCACAGCCCGTTTTATAAACCGACCTCATTCATCACGCCGAATGCCTTTGCCGGTATCATAGGACAAGGCCAGGAAGATAACGACGGTAATATGTGGTTCGCAACGGAAGGAGCCGGATTACTTTATTATAATCCGAACAATGAGGAACAAAGGATCTATCCCATTAAACCGTTACAAGCCGGGAATTATGAAATAAATATCCTCAAATCCATTTTGATACAGGGAGATTCTATTTTTTGTGCGACCCATTTCGGGTCTGTTTATCTCTTTTCGATTCATAGTAAACAATATCAAAAAATACATGACTATAAATATAACGACATTAATACCTTATATATTGATAGCAAAAAACGGTTATGGATTCCGACCAATACTCCAAGCCAGACGGTTATGGTCGATAAAGGGAAAACAATCAATAAATTCAATGTCGATGGCAGAGAAAAACAATTCAAAGGAATGTGCCTGATCAAAGAACTCGAACAGGATATCTTTTTATTTGGTGCGATCAGCGATAGTGTTTTCGTCTATGACATGAACGAAGAAACAGTAACGGACCTCACTGCCCGGTTACAGAACGGTGAGAAAAACAAACGATTAGGAAGTATCACCGGTGCATTGAAAGATGTCGAACAATACATATGGATAGCCACCACCAAAGGTGGTTTATTCCGGCTGGATAAAGAGTTGAACTTAATACAGAATTATCAGAAAGAGGATGGACTGTCGGAAAGTTACATCAATTCGCTATCCATCGATAAGAATGGCGATATATGGGTGGTCACCGTTAAAGAACTATATAAATTAAACCGTCCGGAAAATAAATTTGAACTGATCAGCCCCATTGACAGTCCGACACAAGAATACACACTCTATGCCAATAATTGTGTATCGAAAGACGGAACCCTCTATTTCCCGGGAAATAAAGGAATACTGGCGATCAATCCGCAAAAAGTGATAACGAATCCCAATATTCCCCCAGTTTATATAACCTCATTGCTTATAAACACTCAGGAAGATCCGGAAGGGCAAGCAACCTATCAGGAGTTATTGCCTCTGCAGTATGATAATAACGTCACACTTGAAGCCAACCAGGGAAATATCACGATCCGGTATTCAGCCTTAAACTTTATCCATTCTCAGGATAATTCCTACGCTTATATAATGGAAGGAGCCGACCATAACTGGCATAATATCGGTCATCGCCGGGAAGCTTATTACAGTAATCTATCACCCGGAAAATATACTTTCCGGGTAAAAGCAGCCAACAACGACGGCATTTGGAATACCCAGGAAGCAATACTGCATATCACCGTCAATCCTCCATTCTACAAAACGTGGTGGGCCTACCTGATCTATTTGTGTATCATATCCCTAATCGTTATATGGATCGTGCAGCGGCAACACCTCAAACACGAACGGGAACGGGAAGAAAAATACAGGGAGCTGGAACAGGAACGGATGAACGAACTGCATGAAGAACGGATGCGGATGTTCACCAACTTCTCACATGAACTGAGAACACCCCTTACATTGATCATTAATCCGTTGAATGATCTTCTTCAACGGGTAACCTTCTCTCCGGAAGTGAAAGATGCCTTGCAACTGATCAAGAAAAATACAGGAAGAATGTTACTGCTGGTAAACAATTTAATGGATATCCAGAAATATGAAGCCGGAAAAACAATCCTCCAGAAGACTCGTTTTAATTTTAGTGCGTTCATACAGGAAATGTATCATTCATTCGAAAGTGTTGCAGCGAACCGGGAGATTACTTTCACACTGGATAATAAGCTGCCGGAATCATTCTTCACTTGTTACGATGAGGCGGAGATCGAAAAAGTCTTTTTCAATCTGTTGTCCAATGCATTCAAATTCACTTCGTCCGGTGGTCAGGTAACCATTCGCATACGGCAAATAGCCCAGCCCTATTGCGAAGGTTTACCGATGTTCCCGGAACAGCAAGTTTCAACTTTGATAGAAAGCAGTTACCTGTTTATCGAAATAACAGATACCGGAATGGGATTCAACCAGGGAGAAGCCGATAAAATATTCGAGCCATTCTACCGTGCCAAAGAAGATATCTACAAACAGGTATCCGGTACCGGTATCGGCCTTAGCCTGACTCGTTCCATCGTCCAGCAACACCAGGGATCTATCTGGGCTACAAGTACCGAGGGAAAAGGCACTTGCTTTATGATACTCCTGCCGGATACAGAAAAGCAAAAAGAGCAGGCTAATGACGTTTCCCATTCATATCCTTCCGAGATCAATAAGAAAGTAGCGTTGCTGGTTGAAGAAACAGAAACCCGTAATAAACAAACAGTCTTACTGGTTGACGATAATCAGGAAGTATTGGAATATCTGGAACAGCAACTCCAACACGACTACATTGTCATGAAGGCGATCAATGGAAAAGATGCTCTTGAACAAATAGATAAAACGTATCCGCATATCGTTATCAGTGATGTGATGATGCCGGAAATGAACGGACTGGAACTCTGCATGAGAATCAAAGAAGATCAAAACTTCTGTCATATTCCGGTCATTCTGTTAACAGCTAAATCGATGGTCTCACAAATTGAAGAAGGGCTGGAAGCAGGAGCAGACGATTATATCGTAAAACCGTTCCAGGTCTCTTTACTGAAAGCCCGTATAAAAAATATCCTCTCACTCCGGGAGAAAATGAAAAATATCTACGGAGAATCATCGACACTGAAACAGCTCGGTGTGGAAGAACCGGAAGAGAACAACGACTTCCTCAGTCAATACATAGATATTGTGAAAGCCAATATATCCAATCAGGAACTGGACGTGTCAGTGATCTACCAGGCTTTGGGTATGAGCCGGGCAAACTTTTACAGGAAAGTGAAAGCCGTTACCGGCTTATCCCCTATCGAGCTTATCAAGAATATACGCCTGGAAGCCGGAGCAAAGCTACTTAAAGAATCGAGTATGAATGTGTCTGAAGTAGCCCAGCATGTAGGTTTCAGTAGCCGCTCTTATTTTGCCCGAAGTTTTAAGACGGTTTATGGAATGTCACCGACCGAATATCAGGAAAGTAAACAATGAGACATTTATACTCACATTTGGGATAATTATACTTATCCCAAATGCAGTTCTTTTATTCTTTTGGCTATTGTTAATCATTAATAAAAGAAACTATGTATTCATTGTCATTAAAACACATGGCAGCACTGGCCGGGCTGAGTGCCGCCACCTTGTTGCCCGTAAATCTGATTGCAGAAACGGCCGTCAGCCCTTCTATCGAACAAAACACCCGGTCAGGCTTTGATAAACAGGAAATATTATCGGTTGCCGGAAAAGTTGCCGACTGGCAGATCAAAGAGTTTCCCAACAATAAATATGCAATCAGCGAACCCAAAGGTTGGATCGCCGGTGCTCTCTATTTGGGAATGTACGACTGGGCCGAACTCTGTGGCGATACCCAATACTTCGACTGGCTGAAAAAGGTCTTCAACCGCCAGCACTGGCAGGTAGCCGACCGGATGTATCATGCCGACGACATTTGTGTCTCACAGACTTATCTGGATATGTATAATAAGTACAAGGAAGAAAAAATGCTTCTCCCTACCCTGGCCCGCATCGACTGGGTCATCAATAATCCATCCAAAGGAGGATTGGATATCGATTATAGCAAACCTGTCACCTATGAAAGATGGTCCTGGTGCGATGCCTTGTTCATGGCTCCCGCCGTTTATACCCGCCTTTACACCCTCACCGGCAATAAAAAATATATGATGTTCGCCGATACCGAATTTAAAGCCACTTACAATCATTTATACGATAAAGATGAAAAACTCTTTTTCCGTGATAGCCGCTATTTCGGTCAGAAAGAGGCAAACGGCAAAAAAGTCTTTTGGGGACGCGGAAACGGCTGGGTGATCGGCGGTCTGGCAGAAATATTGAAAACATTACCTGTCGATGATACGGAATATCGTCCCTTTTACCTCCAGTTGTTTCAGGAAATAAGCGAACGGCTAGCCGGACTGCAAAGCAAAGACGGCTATTGGCATGCCAGCCTGTTGGACCCGGAAAGTTATCCGTCGCCGGAAACCAGTGCGACCGGTTTTATCGTCTATGGTCTTGCATACGGGGTGAATCATGGGTATCTTCCGGCAGATAAATACCTTCCCGTTATCGAAAAAGGATGGAAAGCTCTTGTCTCGGCAGTAGAACCGGACGGTAAACTGGGATGGGTACAGCCTGTCGGTGCCGATCCGCGCAAAGTGACTCGTGATATGACAGAATTATACGGAACAGGCGCTTTTCTGATGGCCGCATGCGAGATTTATAATTTTAACAAATAAAGCCACATAAAATACATGTTTTTTAGCGTATTGAGACAATAATACGTCCTTTTGAGACATATTTGTCCGCACACAATATGTATAATTCATTCTTTTGACCCAAAATTAGTAAACCACTTTACTTTATTTTATTACTTAAATTATTTAATGCGCAAAATTATTATGGAAAGCATGAGAAGATTTTTCAATGCGCTACCTCTTCTTACAGGGGAGGCAGCCAAAAGAAAGAGTAGATTTCTTTCTTTATTATTTATTCTTCTTACATCTTTATCAGTGCAGGTTTTTGCACAAGATGTTAAGATTTCTGGTACTGTTATTGGAGAAGCCGACAAATTTCCGATCATCGGAGCAAATGTATTGGTAAAAGGTACTACAATGGGTACAATTACCGATGTGGATGGTAAATTCTTTCTTGATGTGCCTCAGAACTCAACCCTCGTAATTTCTTACATCGGTTGTCAGACACAAGAGATCAAAGTGACAGGAGCAAAAATGTTGAACATTGTATTAAAAGACGATGCAATCGGTCTGGAAGACGTTGTTGTGATCGGTTACGGTTCGCAAAAGAAATCCGACTTAACCGGTGGTATTGTTGCCGTTGGAGAAGAAAAGCTTCAGATGGTAACAACCAACAACCTGTTGGATAAACTGGCGGGGCAGGTTGCCGGTCTGAACATCACGACAAGCAAAGCGAGTCCGTCGGAAGACCAGACCCTGCGTGTACGTGGCGAAAACTCGCTGACAGCCGATAATGCTCCGTTGGTTGTACTCGACGGTATTCCCTACAGTGGATCACTCGGAGATATCGACCCGAACATCATTGAAAACATGTCAGTCCTGAAAGATGCCTCTTCCGCAGCGATCTATGGTTCACGCGGTTCTAACGGGGTTATCCTTATCCAGACAAAGAAAGGTAAAAGAGGAGCTGCTTCTGTAACTTATAAAGGACAGATCGGTTTCTCACAACCGGAACGTCATATTAATATGATGAACGGTTCCGATTATATCAAATACCTACAGGCTCAGTACGCAGTATGGAAAGGTATCGAAAACCCGACCGTAGACGATGTATTAAGAGCGATCGAAAAGGAAAACTACCAGAATGGCATTGAAACAGACTGGCAGGATATGATTTTCCGGACCGCCCTGACTAACAGCCATCAGATCAGTATCTCCGGTGGTACGGATGCCACCACTTACATGGCATCTATCTCACGCCTGAACCAGGAAGGTGTGGTCGAAGATACCGGTGTAAAACGAACGAACATCTCTCTGAATATCACTCAGAAGTTAGGCAGCTGGCTGACAATAGGTATGGGAACTCAAGCTATACAAAAAGAATATGGTGGCATGCAGGCAGGTATATCCGATGCGATGCTCCAGTCACCTTACGGAAAAATGTACAACACCGACGGTTCTTTACGCGACTATCCGATGGATGAGACATTACATCCGAACCCGTTCGCCAATATGAACGCAACCAGTGATAAGACATCACGTAACATTTTCATCTCCACATTTGCAGATGCGATGTTGCCGGTGAAAGGCTTGTCTTTCCGCACAAACTTCGGTTACAACTATCGCTCTAAATTCGAAGGTGAATACTACGGACGTAATACACTTACAGGACGTGAGCAAAACGGTTCCGCTAAAATCATAAACGAACATTACTGGGATTACACCTGGGAAAACTTGTTGAAATACAACCGTGAATTCGGAAGACATAAAATCGACGCGACAGCCCTGTTCAGTTTACAACAGACCAATCTGCAAAAGTCCGAACAATCCGGTACCAGCTTCGTTAATGACGATTCCGAATACCATAATATGGCTGGAGCAGAAGAGAACAAGATTCTGAAATCAGAATTGACCGAAACCGCTATGTTATCCTATATGTTACGTGTCAACTACAACTTCGCCAACAAATATTTGCTGACGTTTACCGGTCGTTCCGACGGTTATTCAGCTTTTGGTGAAAATAACAAATATGCTTTCTTCCCATCGGTAGCAGCAGCATGGAATATTTCACAGGAAAGCTTCATGGAAAGTACTGCCGACGTATTGAGTATGTTGAAACTTCGTCTTTCATGGGGTTCTAACGGTAATCAGGCGATCAAAGCCTATCAGACATTGGACCGTCTTTCACTGACAACTTATATCTACGGGGATAAAAGTACAGCCGTGAATGGTGTTTACCTCCCTTATGACGGTGTAGGTAACCCGAACCTGAAATGGGAAACAACCCGCACATTCAATGCAGGTCTCGACTTCAGCTTCCTCAACAACCGCCTGTCCGGTAATATCGATGTTTACGTTTCCAATACATCCGACCTGTTGATGAAACGTACCGTACCTATTATGAACGGCTATAACTCTATCATGGACAACGTGGGTAAAACCCGCAACAAAGGGGTCGAAATTACATTGAACTCTGTAAATGTGGAAACAAAAGACTTCCGCTGGGGATCAAGCTTCAACTTCGCTCTGAATCGTGACAAGATCGTCGAACTGCGTGGTGACGGTAACGATGACCTGACCAACAAATGGTTTATCGGCGAACCGGTGAAAGTCCATTACGACTACAACGTGTTGGGTACCTGGCAGGAAAATGACAGCTTCGAACTGAACGGCCATACCATCGCCTGGGACGCCACACAGAAAAAATACCTGAATGAAAAGGGGGAAGAATACCAAAAAGGAGCAGCGCCGGGTTCTGCCAAGCTGGAAGACCGGGACGGTGACGGTAAAATTACGGCAAAGGATAAAATGATCATCGGTTCCAAACTGCCGAGCTTCACGATGTCTTTAGGCAACACGATCAACTACAAAGATTTCACATTCTCGTTCCTGTTCAACGGCGTATTCGGCGTTACCAAAGAAATGCAGGATTACAACTTCGAACGTTGGTCTCTCGGATACAACTATATCGACGGCATGGACTACTGGACACCGGAAAATCCGACAAACGAAATGACCTCACCGGGTTATGTGCCTTACGACAAACATACATTCTATAAGAAAATGAATTATGTTCAGTTGAAGAACATCACGCTAGGTTACAATATCCCGCAATCCCTGTTGAACAAGGTAGGTATCGCCGCCCTGAACGTAAATGCCAGTATTAATAACGTATGTACATTCAGCAACGTAAAGAACGCATTGAACTTCGACGGTACGGATACAAATGCCAATATCATTTATACCTACCCGACTGCCCGTTCATACATGTTAGGTTTAAATCTTACTTTCTAATCCATAAATGAATACAGATATGAAAAATATATTGAAAGTTGCCGCAGCAACACTTTTATTATTCTCAGGAACATCCTGTTCCGATTTTTTAGATGAAGATCTAAAAAAAGAACTGGCTCCGGACAATACTTATACCAGCACTTACGGTTTCCAGGTAGGGGTTAACGGTCTGTACGGCTGGGCCCGTTCCGAGTTCAACACATGGGGAGGCGGCACTGCATCCCTGAGTCAGGCCTGTCCTTACGAAGCATTCCAGGTAGCTACCGATATCGTCTACACCGGTCATAAGGACGGTTCTTTACTGCCTTTTGAAAATTTGTCTTACACCTCTTCCACTACATTCGTTGAGAACTATTGGAAATGGTCATATGGCCTGATCGCGAATGTAAACGAGTTACTGACCTATGCTGATAAGAATGAGAACTGGAATGCTCCTACCGATAAAGTAGGTTTCCAGGCAGAAGCCCGTTTCTTCCGTGCCTATGCTTACCGCTATCTCGTTTACCTCTACGGGGATGTACCTTACGTGGAAACGATCGAAGGACAGTTCCGCATCGATTTTACCCGGACACCGAAAGCAGAAGTTCTCGGACATATCATAGACGACCTGAAGTTCGCTGCAGAAAATCTTCCGGAAAATCCGGATAATGTGGAAGCAGGAAAACTGACCAAATGGCCGGCCCTTCACCTGCTTTCGGAAATGTATTTGCTCACCGGGGAATATGCCAAGTCGGAGGAAGCCGCTCAACAAGTGATCAATTCCGGTTATTTCCAGTTGATGACTACACGTTTCGGCGCGCAGAAAGACCTACCGGGTGACCCGTTCTCCGATATGTTCATCGAATACAATCAGAACCGTACTTCCGGAAACAAAGAAGCTATCTGGGTGATGCAGCTCGAATACAATACGACAGGCGGCGGCGGAAAATACGAAGACTGGACAAAACGCGCGTGGGTTCCCAAATACTGGAATGAAACAGGTTTCACATTGTGTGACTCACTGGGTGGACGTGGTCTGGCGCAGATCGTTCCGTTCAAATGGTGGATCGACACAGATAACTTCTATGCAAACAGCGATATACGTAATTCAAAATATAATATCAAAAGGACCTGGTATTATAATAACCCGGAAACCCCGGAATTATTGGGTAAAGAAGCTCCTGTCACGGAAAGTACCTGGTCGAAATGTACCATCTATCCGGTGATCACTAAATTTTTCTACGGAAAAACAGACGATAGTCCGAGTTATGAAGGCAACAACAAAGACCGTATGAAATTCCGGCTGGCTGAAACTTACCTGCTGTTAGCCGAAGCCCGTATCCGCCAGAACAACGCAAACGGTGCTGCCGAAGCGATCAATGTCGTTCGTAAACGTGCCGGTGCTCCGGACATCGCTGCTTCACAGGCTACAATGGACTTCCTGCTGGATGAACGTATCCGCGAATTAGTAGGAGAAGAATTACGCCGTCTGACATTGGTTCGTACCGGTAAGCTGGTAGAACGTACCAAAAAGTACAATTCTTACAGCAACCAGATCGACGAACATCATGCTTTATGGCCGATCCCGCAAACGATTATCGACTCCAACACGGGAGCTGATTTTCCACAGAATCCGGGTTATTAACAGATAAATGAAAGTATGTGTGACAAAAGTCACACATACTTTATATAATACATTTTCTAAAATAATTCACCATGAAACGTATCTTACACTCATTTCTGATTCTTATCACACTGGTATTCAACGCATCTGCCCAGGATTGGCTGATCGACGGTTCTTCCTACAAGTCTAATGTACAGACTACCCATGAGGGGAAACGTCTCGAACTGAGCAACGGCCTCCTGCGCCGTACTTTTCTGCTTGCCCCTAACGCAGCAACCATCGCCCTTGACAACCTGATGACCGGACAAAACGAATTACGGGCAGTGCGCCCTGAAGCCCTCCTTGTCATCAATGGAAAAGAATACCCTGTCGGAGGACTGACCGGGCAACCCGTCAATAACTTTCTGACAGAAGAATTTATCGACACGATGCAGGCTTGCGACTCAGCCTTTATGTTAGTCGATTACCAGATAAGCGAAAGCAAAGAACGCTTTCCCTGGAAACCCAACTTTCAATGGATCTCGAATGTATATCCCTGGCCGTCTCCGGGAAAACGGATCACATTCAATTACCAGGCACCGGCAACAGCTCCCCAGGAATGTAAAGAGCTGAGAGTACGCGTCATCTACGAACTGTATGACGGTGCCCCTATCCTTGCTAAATGGATCGAGATCGAAAACAAAGGGCCGGAAACCGTTACGCTCGACTCTTTCAAATCTGAAATACTCGCCTTAGTGGAAACCGCCCCGAAAGTACATTACGGCGAACCGCACGAAGTACGCATGATGGCACAAGAGCCGGGTGCTTACACCCAAGATTTTCGTAAACAACCGGTACAGACAGATGCACCACGTGACTATATAGACCGTTTCACCCAGCTGTTCGTCGTCACTGACTATGCCATGGGCGGCGATATGGAAGCAATGAAAGACAATCCGGCTGTCCGCTGGGTATTCGACCATCCCGAATATGAATTTACCGGAATACGTTACTACGGACAATACAAACCCGCTCGTCTGGAAGTCACTCCCCTACTCGGCCCCGGAATGGAAATCAAGGCCGGTGATAGTTTTGAATCCTGTACGGCATTCGAGATGCTACGGGATGCGACCGACCGGGAACGACGTGGCTTGGCAGAATGTAAGTTCTGGCGCATGATGGCTCCCTGGACACAGGAGAATCCGATATTTATGCACGTACGCCAATCAGATAGCGAAGCGGTCAAACAAGCCATCGACCAATGTGCCGCCGTCGGCTTCGAAATGGTCATCATGACTTTCGGCAGCGGATTCAAGATTGAGAATGATTCAGCTTCTTATCTGCAACGAATGAAAGAATTAAGCGACTATGCCGCCGGAAAAGGTATCGCCATCGGAGGTTACTCCCTGCTGGCTAGCCGAGGAGCAAAAGAGACAGACGCCGCAATTAGTCATAGAACCGGGAAACCGGCCCAAACACGTGAAGAAGGTAGCCGGTTCGGCGTATCTCCCTGTATCGCATCCGATTGGGGAGATACCTACTTCCGTAAATTACAGAATTTCTTTATGGAAACAGGCATGAACGTCTTTGAAAACGACGGTTCGTATCCCGGAGATCCCTGCGCTTCCACTTCTCACAGCGGGCACAAAGGGTATCTCGATTCCCAATGGCAGCAATGGAAGAAAATCAGCTCCTTCTATCGTTGGTGCCGGGCGAACGGAGTCTATCTGAACGTTCCGGACTGGTATTTCCTCAGCGGTTCCAACAAAACACCGATGGGATATGTAGAGACCAACTGGTCGTTACCCCGTGCCTATCAGGAAATCATCGAACGACAAAATATCTATGACGGAACCTGGCAGAAAACACCCAGCATGGGATTCATGTTCGTTCCCCTCACCCAATATCACGGAGGAGGTGAAGCTGCTACGATCGAGCCTCTGAATGAGCATCTGGACCATTACGAAACACGGCTCCGGAATCTGTTCGGGGCAGGCGTACAAGCTTGTTATCGCGGACCGCGTCTATACGACACCGAAGCAACAAAAGAACTCGTAAATAAATGGGTATCTTTCTATAAAAAATACCGTCAGATACTGGATTCCGACATTATCCACCTCCGCCGACCCGACGGACAAGACTGGGATGGGATCATGCACGTGAACCCGGCACTGAAACAGAAAGGCTTCATCTCCGTTTACAACCCGCTGGATGTTCCTGTACACAAAGAGATCAAAATTCCTCTTTATTATACGGGACTGACCGATAAGGTAATCATAAAAGAACAAGACAAAAATGTACAGGTATATACATTGGAACGCGACTATTCCGTTACCATCCCTATTACTATACCTGCCAAAGGATATAACTGGTATATCGTTGAATAACATAAATATAACCATCTAACAGTAAGATCATGATCATCAATAACACATCCCCAAAACGTCTGCTTCTTTGCTTTTTATTCGGGATACTCCCCATGCTGAGCACAGATTGCTACAACCTGCATGCGTCAAAGCCCGGCATACCCAAAAAGCAGAAGAACATCTATCACAAAGGATGGATCGACTTCAATAAAAACGGAGAAAAAGATATTTACGAAGATCCTTCCCAGCCCATTGACAAACGAGTGGAAGATCTGCTCAAACAAATGACAACCGAGGAGAAAACCTGTCAGCTAGGTACAATCTACGGATATGGTGCTGTGTTGAAAGATACTCTTCCCACACCGGAATGGAAAAACCGGATCTGGAAAGACGGTATCGGCAACATTGACGAACATCTGAACGGAGAATGGAAACGTACTTCGCTGGATTACCCCTACTCCAATCACACAGACGCCATGAATAAAGTACAGGCTTTCTTTGTGGAAGAAACACGTCTGGGAATCCCTGCCGACATGACCAACGAAGGGATCCGCGGACTAAAGCATGAAAAATCGACATTCTTCCCGGCACAGATCGGACTAGGATGTACCTGGGATAAAGAACTTGTCCGTGAGATCGGCCGTATCACCGGAGAAGAAGCGAAAGCCCTAGGATATACAAATGTCTACTCTCCCATTCTCGACCTGGCACGCGACCCACGTTGGGGACGGACCGTCGAAAGCTACGGAGAAGATCCTTATCTTGCCGGAGAACTGGGACGACAACAGATACTTGGCATCCAGAGCAACCGGGTGGTATCCACCCCCAAACACTTCGCCATCTATGGAGTACCTGCCGGAGGTCGCGACTGTGAATCACGCACCGATCCACATGCCACTCCACAGGAAGTACACGAACTTCACTTGGAACCGTTCCGTATCGCCTTCCAGGAAGCCGGAGCCCTGGGAACCATGTGTGCCCATAACGACTATAACGGCACTCCGGTCAGTGCCAGTTATTATCTGATGACCGAATTAATGCGAAACCAATGGGGATTTAAAGGATATATCGTATCCGACAGTTGGAGCATCGATAAAAATAAAAAGTTCTATCACATTGTAGATAATGAAGAAGAAGCCGTTGCCAGCGAGTTGAATGCTGGGTTGAATATCCGCACATTCTTCCAAAAACCGGAAATATTTATCGAAACGTTACGAAAAGCCTTGACAAACGGCTTGGTAGAGGAAAGTACCCTGGATCAGCGCGTACGGGAAGTTCTTTATGTCAAATTCTGGCTGGGACTTTTCGACGAACCTTATGTAAAAGCCCCCCAACTCGCAGACCGGATAGTCAACAGCGAGAAAAACCGAACTGTTTCATTACGTGCCGCCCACGAATCCATCGTCTTACTGAAAAATGAAAAAAACAGGTTGCCTTTGTCAAAAGACATCAAAAACATTGCGGTGATTGGTCCGTTGGCTGATGAATACAAATCGTTGACTTCCCGTTACGGCTCCCATAATCCGGAAGTAATAACCGGTCTGCAAGGACTGAAGAATTTGTTGGGAGACAATGTAAATCTGATGTATGCCAAAGGTTGTAATGTCCGGGATAAAAACTTCCCGCAAAGCGATGTGATGTTCTTTGAACTGAGCGATAAGGAAAAAGAAGAAATCGACGAAGCCGTAGATATTGCCCGAAAAGCTGAAGTTGCAATCGTTTATGTAGGCGATGACTTCCGTACGATCGGTGAATCCAGGAGTCGTGTCAACCTGGATCTGTCGGGTAGGCAAAAAGAGCTGGTACGTGCTGTACAGGCAACCGGTACTCCGGTCGTATTAGTACTATTCAACGGCCGTCCGGTCACATTGAATTGGGAAGATACCCATTTACCGGCCATCGTTGAAGCCTGGTATCCCGGGGAATTCTCCGGACAAGCGGTTGCCGAAGTGCTGTTCGGTGACTATAATCCCGGAGGAAAACTCTCTGCCACCTTTCCGAAATCGGTCGGACAAATTCCCTGGGCCTTCCCTTTCAAACCCAATGCTACAGGTAAAGGTTTTGCACGGGTGGACGGCGAATTGTATCCGTTCGGCTACGGACTCAGCTATACCACCTTCGAACTGAGCGACCTTCAACCGACCATTGCAAAAATAGCCGATGGAGACACCTTGATCGTTACCTGCAAAGTAAAAAACACAGGTTCGGTAAAAGGCGATGAAGTCGTCCAGCTTTATCTGAACGACGAAACATCTTCCATCTCCCGCTTCGAAAAAGAATTATGCGGCTTCGAACGTGTCTCTCTGGAACCGGGTGAAGAAAAGACAGTCACTTTCAAGGTAAACCGCCGTGCTTACGGCATGTATAACGATCAAAATGAGTTTGTAGTAGAACCCGGGAAGTTCTTCCTGTCTGCCGGAAATTCATCCCAATCGACTCCTTTAAATGCAGAATTTTATGTGGAATAAGTTAATGATAGTCCTGTTGCTGCTAGTAGGCAGCCAGGCTATTTTTTCCCAGACATGGTTGGATAAAACCGATAAAAATATCCTCCAATATATTTCAGAGAACAAGGAACGCATCGAAAACTGTAAACAGACCGATACGCTCTTCATTATGACCGACCAGGAAGAAGATGAATTAGGACGCTTATTCAAAGTGTCCTATCGCTTCTATTTGGAAAATAATGTATGTGTGTCCTACGAACGTTTGTTGCCGATTCATCGTTATTGGGCAGCTACGCTCCTGGAAGAAATTTCTTTGCAGGAAGCTGAAGCTTCAGGAGAGGAAATAGATGTAGACGGAGAAACATTGAACACGATCTATACTTTCGATGACTACCAGATACATCTTTCATTAAAAGATGACCTGTTGATCCTACTTTATACCAAATGCACTCCTTAGTTATATTCAACTTAAGGAGTGCACTTTAAAATATAAATCTTCGTTGTATAATCCTCTCTTTTTTATCTGAAGGCTTCCACTCGATAACCCTTTTCCCGTAAAAGACAAATAACTCCATTTTTACCCGGTAAATGACGAACACCGACTGCTATGAATGTCGGATTATCTTTAATTAATCCGGGTAACTTTTGTACCCAGTCCCGGTTCCTTTGGTCTATCATCTTTTCTAAAAAATCGTCATATTCCTTACTATACAGAGGTTCATCCTGAAAAGCCGAACGAATCTTTTTCTCACAATCAACTATACGGTTTATATCCTGTGACCGGTAAGCACTATGCAATTCATCTATCAAAAGAGTCTGTACTTTCTGGTCTCGTAAAGCGATGATCAACTGGGAGGCTTCCTCTTTCAGATTACCCTCAGGAAATAACATATCCAATTGTTCCTTGATTGTCTCCAAACCCAACACATTATATTGCTTGTCTTTTGCACTTGTGTACAATACCACATCCATGACCTGAGTTCGCATACTATCAATTTGCCCCTGGCTGTATCCTGCCTTCACCAGCTTAGCTTGTTCCTCCAGCTGCCTAAGTACCAATGCCAGAAAAGCCGGCTTCAAATACATTTTATCCAAAGGAACATTCATTCGGCTAACCAACACAGAGTCCAGAAATGAATATTCAGGTTCATCCAATAAATTTGTATAAGAAGTATCCCTCGGCAATTTGGGGTCAAATGAAGACATAAACTCTTCCATATTATCTATATTTTCTGCTTCTCCCACGTATTGTGTACAGACATCGAACGCTTTTTGAAAACCGGGAATACTATCAACATAACTATACAATATATCGAAAGTTCCATGCCACGTTCCCAAAAGATAAGAAGGCTTTTCAAGCCCATTTCCAGAGATTTCCCACAACACACCTCCTTCAAGATCCTTTTGGGAAGAAAAGGAACAAGACAAAAAAGCAAAAAATAAGACAAGTACTGAAACCAAATTTTTATACATAACAGCCTATCTTATAAGGGTAACTTACTTACATCCACCTCCGGAACAGTGCCATTCGGCTGACGGGTAAACATAGATTTAAACTCTGTATTATCATTGAAGAAACCGCCGTTACGAAGGAAAAACATATTATCAGCCACACCACCCGCATAATCCTGACGGACCCCGGCACGGGCTGTAGCATCATAAGTAAACATACCTTCGGTAAGTTCTTTCCATTCTCCTTTTGCCGTACGTGCCCATTGGTTTCCGAAACGGACGCTACGTTCCAGATAGCCTTGTCCGGGTATAAAGTTTTCAAGGAAAGAATGTGCTCCGGTATACCACACATTTGTCTGCGGACGCAAGAACCCGGCTATCAGGCGCCATTGATTTTCTTCAGGGGCAAAAAACCAGGCATAATAAGCGGTATTTCCTTTCCCATCTGGATGAACGCGTGTAATTACACGATAAGTTTCACCTGCTTTCCAGGGATAAATCAAATAACTTTGTCCGCCAGAACCCTCATTACCAAACTCGCCGATATGAACGTCCTTTCCCTGTGCCAGTAATTTAATACGGTGATCTTCCGGTATCGCTTTCGGATCATCCGTTTCAAACGGGCTCCATACAGAAAATAAAATACGACGCTCTTTGTCGCTATTCGCCTGGATACCACAATATCCTTCCCCAAAACCATTGGTCATAAAATAACTACCTATTTTATCTTCTCCCTCAGGTACAGTTATTTCATTATAAAAATATTCAATCGGTTCTTCCGGCAAAGTATATTTCATGTGCACCGAAGGTCCGCGCATTCCCCAGTAAGGTTCAAAATCACGTATAAAATAAAGAGGTTCCCGGGCAGCCGGACCATCTATCAACAGTTCGGAAATACCGGCAAACTGAGTACCTTCTTTTTTCTCTCCCTGCAAATCCACACGCACATAACCTGGTTCAGAAAGTAATATGCTACCTACCGGAATAACCGTTTCCGCAGCATCTACGACCTTCACATCAAAACTCTTTCCGCCAAAAGTAACCTTCACCACCGACGGACCTTCCGTAGCAGAGGCTTTCAGGAACAGTTTCAATTCTCCTGCCTGGCTTACCTTAAACCACGATGAAAGAACAGCTTCGGATCCCGTCCACGATTTGATACCTTCGGTTGAGACTTTCGCTCCATCTTTCCCTGCTGTCACATAGGTATTTCCACCCAACGGAACAACCACCGCATCCGCTGACAATTCTAACTGTTTCCCCTGGCAACTACACATCAGGACAGCTATACCCAATAAAAAAACTTGTTTAATCTTCTTCATTTTCTGTTTTTAGATTTAAAGCAAAACGGGACGGAAGTAACCTCGCTACTCTCCATCCCGTCTCCTGTTATTTTTTCCGCTACTAATCTACGGATATTATTTGATCATATCAAATCCTGTGTAAGGAATCAGCGCTTTCGGAATACGGATACCTTCCGGTGTCTGATTGTTCTCAAGCAATGCAGCCACAATACGCGGCAAAGCCAAAGCACTACCATTCAAGGTGTGACACAGTTGAGTTTTTTTGTTTTCATCACGGTAACGGCATTTCAGACGGTTCGCCTGATAATTGTCGAAATTGGAAACAGAACTAACTTCCAGCCAACGTTTCTGAGCTTCGGAATAGACTTCGAAATCAAAACAAAGAGCCGCAGTAAAACTCATATCGCCACCACACAAACGAAGGATACGATACGGAAGTTCCAGTTTCTGAAGCAAACCTTCCACATGATCCAACATCTCCTGATGAGATTGTTTTGAATGTTCCGGCTTGTCGATACGAACCAGTTCCACTTTAGAAAACTCATGCAGACGGTTCAGCCCACGTACATCCTTACCGTACGAACCTGCTTCACGACGGAAACATTGTGTATAAGCACAGTTCTTGATCGGCAATTGCTTTTCATCGATGATCACATCGCGATAGATATTTGTTACAGGCACTTCTGCCGTCGGTATCAGATAAAGATCATCTACCTCACAATGATACATCTGGCCTTCTTTATCCGGAAGCTGACCTGTACCAAAACCGGAAGCAGCATTTACTACTGTCGGCGGCATGATTTCCATATAACCCGATTTGCGGGCTTCATCCAGGAAGAAATTGATAAGGGCACGCTGCAACTGAGCGCCCTGTCCTTTGTAAACCGGAAAACCGGCACCGGTGATCTTCACTCCCAGATCGAAGTCGATCAGGTCGTATTTCTTAGCTAATTCCCAATGAGGCAGCGCATCTTTCGGCAACTCGGTTTCCATGCCACCCATTTTCTCTACCACATTATCTTCGGCAGCTACACCTTCAGGAACTTCATCATAAGGAACATTCGGAATTGTATAAAGCAGGTTCTGCATCTCTTCCGAAGCCTGATCCATTTCAGCCTGGATACCCTTGCTGATTTCCTTGATCTCGGCAACACGCTTTTTAGCAGCTTCGGCTTCTTCTTTTTTGCCTTCTTTCATCAGGCCACCGATTGCTTTCGACAGCGAATTTACCTCTGCCAGGTTTGTATCTAATTGATTCTGTGTACTACGTCTTTTATCGTTCAGTTCGATCACCTTAGCGATGCTTTCTTGTGCACCCTTAAAGTGTTTCTTCTCCAGGCCACGAATTACGCGGTCTGTTTCTTCCGTAATCATTTTAAGCGTCAACATACTTGCTCTATGTTTATTTATTTTGAAGTGCAAAGATACATAAAAATGCAACTTCTGCTCAGATGTTTACAAAAATATCTTACTTCACCCGACCTCCTGTTATCCAGCTCCGTGTATAATAGGGTTCGCTCAAGTTACTTACTATAACTCCTTTCGAAGTACTGGTATGGATAAATTTACCGTTTTTCAAATAAATACCGACATGGTTAGGTACTTTTTTCTTACCGCTCCCTGTCCTGAAAAACACCAGGTCACCTTCCTGTAATTTACCCCGGCTTACCTTCCGGCAGTTATATTTCAGCATATCCGCCGACGAACGCGACAATTGTTTTCCATAAACCTCCCGAAAGACAATCGCCACAAATCCGGAACAATCGACTCCCCGTTTCGTACTTCCTCCCATCCGGTGAGGCGTACCGAGCCATTTAGCTCCCTCATTATAAAGGAATATATTATCATCGGGAGTAATACGGACTCCATACAAACGCGATAATTCTTTAGGCCCTTTAAAGTCAGCCGGAAGTGCAACACGCTTCTTACTGCCACAGGAGGTCAGTGCCAGAATAAACAAAAGCATCCAGAGATGGGATATGATAAAATTTCTACGAGTCATGACTTATCATACAACTAATTTTAGGGATATAACCACAAATATAGTATATTTCCAATAAGCTTTTAGGGTTGTAGCCCCAAAAAACCTGCAATACTATTCTTTTGTTATGGTTATAACCCTAAACAGAAGTCCTCAAAGACAGGATATGATGAAATTTCTACGAGTCATAATTGTTCTATAAGACCTATATCAGACTCACTCCGTCTTTATCGACTTCACCGGATTGGCAATGGCAGCTTTCAGTGACTGGAAACTAACTGTCAGAAGGGCTATCAGGGTGATCAGCAAAGCAACCCCAACAAAGATATCCCAACTGAGCACAATACGATAAGCATAATCTTTCAGGTAACGAGTACCGGCATATAATGAGACAGGAATACCTATTACAAAAGAAATAAGCAGAAGCACCATATACGCTTTCCCCAACAGGAAAAGTATATCTATTATCTTAGCACCCAAAACCTTACGGATACCGATTTCTTTGGTTCGTTGTTCGGCAGAGAAAGCACTTAACCCCAATAATCCTAAACAGGATATGAAAATAGCCAGCACGGCAAACAAGGCGGACAGTTTTTCTACCAGATGTTCATTCTCGAATAAACGATCGAAATCGTCAGTCATAAAGGTCGGTTCGAATGCGTGATACGGCGTAAAAGAACGTAATACAGTTTGCACCTGCCCTATTGCTTTGTATGTCTCGACATCCGGTTTCAGACGGACAAACAATAGATTCGTTCTTTTCGGATCATAAAAAAACAATGCCGACGCCGGTTCGATTGCATAAAAATCATCGAACACAAAATCTTTCATAATACCTACGATTTCCCATTTACGTTCTGCCGACTGTCCGATCTGTCCTCCTATACGTCCTTCTTTTCCCATTCTTTTTGCCAGAGTTTCATTGATAAGAACTCCAGCCTCCCCTTTATTATTTTTCTTAGCCGGATCAATATCCGTTCCGTCTATAAGTTTTATACCGGCAGCACCGATTAAACCTTCCGATACAAAATTCACAGAGACATAGGCATCATCCTCCGGATCTTTCCCATTCCAGACCCAGGGATTGGTTTTCATACTCGAATTCAGGATCTGATTGGCAGAAAATCCACATTCCTCTACCACACCTGTATTTCTCAATTCGTTCAGCACAGCCGATGACGAATTATATAACTCAGCCGTGACAGAAAAACTCACCAGATTGTCTTTTACTATCCCGATATCACGTTTTTGTATCAGTTGTATCTGAAGATAAATAACAAAAGTGCTGCAAATCAGAATAAATGCCATCGTAAACTGAAATACGACTAACCCCTGACGTATCCATGCCGCACTCCCCCCTTTACTCACTTTCTGCATTTTCAACGTAGCCAACGGATTGTAAGAAGATAAATACAAGGCTGGATAACTGCCTGCCAGAAAAGTACAGAATAACCCGATTACCAACAACCCTATCACAATCGTCGGATTAAGAAGACTGAAAGATAACCGGACACCTATAAATTCATTAAACAAGGGAAGACTCAGCCAGATCAACCCGACCGACAACAAAAGGGCTATCGACGTTATCAGTCCCGACTCCACCAGGAATTGCCTGATCAGGTACTTCCTTTTAGTTCCGAACGTTTTCCGTACCCCGACTTCCAATGCACGCTTCTGAGAACGGGCTGTCGACAAGTTCATAAAATTAATACAAGCAATCAGCAGAATCAATACTCCGATCAGAAAAAAGAGCGAAACAGTCTTTATGTAACCCCCTCCGGTTTCCACCCCATTTTTATACTGCCCGTATAAAAGCATTCTATTCAAAGGATAAAGAAATATATGAAAACTTTTATACGTCGGACCAGCTTTCAGGAAAGACAGTTTGTCCAATTTATCATTCAACAATTTTAAATCGACACCCGGTTCCAGTTCGACATAAGTATGCAACCAGGAAGCCCCCCATTCGCCTATATCGAATACTTTTTTTACTTTCTGCTCCATGATACGAAAAGGAATCAACCATTCAAACTGAAAGGAGGTATTATCCGGCATATCTTCAAACACACCCGTCACTTGATATATAGCCCCTTCATTGACAAGGCCTTTTCCTATCGGGTTTTCGTTCCCATAAATCTTCCGGGCCATCGAACGACTGAGGATGATCGAATATTGGGGTTCAAAGACATAGGATATATCTCCGTATATAAACTCCATTCCGATCATATTAAAGAGAGAAGAATCGGCATATGCACCTTTTTCCTCAAAAGAGTTTGTCGTATTCTCCGGCACAAAAACGAGTGTTTCACTATTGTACCTGGCACAACTTTTCACTTCCGGAAAGTCATCATCCAAAGCTTTTGCTAGTAAATTATTTGATTCAAAAGAAGTGATACACTCACCCGATCCCGGATAATAGTGATAAGCACTGACATATATATTCCGGGAATTAGGGATTGCCTTATTGAAATTCACCTTGCTCTCGACCCAAAGAAAGATCAGTGCTGCCGAAGTGATCCCGATTGCCAGCCCGACGATATTCAATAAACTATATGTTTTACTCCGGAAAATAATCCGAATAGATCTTCTTATATTCATTTGTGTAAGCCTTTAGTTTGTAGTGTAAGCCAATTCTTTCAAGAAATTTTCTGTAACCGGTTTCCCATCCAGCATGTGGACGATCCGATGACTGTAACGGGCATCATGTTCACTGTGCGTCACCATAACGACGGTAGCACCCGCATCGTTGAGAGAAGTCAACAGATCCATAATTTCCAGACCATTCTGGCTATCCAGATTACCGGTAGGCTCATCTGCCAAGATCAGCTTCGGATCATTGACAATGGCCCGGGCAATTGCCACTCTCTGCTGCTGTCCGCCGGAAAGCTGTGACGGGAAATAGTTACGGCGGTGATTTAACAGAACACTTTTTAAAGCCTTTTCCACCTTCATCTTCCGCAGGGAAGCTTTCATTCCACAATTTTCCAGAGGTAATTCGATATTCTCGAATACGGTAAGTTCCTCGATCAAATTGAAGCTCTGGAAGACAAACCCTATATTCTCCCGCCGCAAGTCACATCGTTTATTTTCATTCAGGCCGGTCATTTCGACGCCATTAAGAAGATAAGAACCCGAAGTAGGATCGTCGAGCAATCCCAGAATATTCAGCAAAGTAGACTTACCACATCCTGAAGGCCCCATGATAGCAACAAATTCATGTTCCTTTACATGAAGCGACATATTATCCAGCGCAATCGTCTCAACTTCATCCGTTCGGTATACTTTTCTCAAATCATTTATTCGAATCATAGTTTTATGAATTATTCAGTATATTACATATTATCAGGAACAAGTAGCGTACCAAAGCATTAACGCACTATCTATTAACCCATTAGTCAAATGCGCTAATTTCCAAAGTGTCCATTAACGGACACCTTCTGTATGCCTGTGGACAAAAAACAGAAACGACTTTGGGATTCACCTCATTCTTGATATATTTGCAACCTACTAAAAAAGAGTTGTTATGAACTTACACCAGGCAAATATACTGATTGTTGATGATGATAAAGACGTTCTGACCGCAGTTCGTTTCTTGCTGAAGATGGAAGCAAAAACGGTATTGACCGAAACGAACCCTGAAAACATCCATAAACTGATCATGACAAACGATATCGACATTGTTATGTTGGATATGAATTTCAGAAGCTCCATCAATACCGGCAATGAAGGTTTGTTCTGGTTGAAGGAAATCAAGAAATGGAAACCGGCTCAATCCGTTATCATGATCACGGCCTATGCCGATATAGATCTGGCAATCAAAAGCCTGAAAGAAGGGGCAGCCGACTTTATCGTTAAACCCTGGCATAATGAAAACCTGATAAATCTCCTGACGGAAACATTATATAAACAGACATCTCCTGAGATCAAAGAAAAGATAAATGAAAGGAAAACAGATGTAAAGATTATAGGTGCTTCGGAAAGCATGCAGCTATTGTTCCATAAATTACAAAAGATAGCACCTACCGATGCCAATATATTAATACTGGGAGAGAACGGTACAGGTAAGGATCTGGTAGCCCGTTATATTTATCAGTTATCCCTCCGCCGAAATTACCCGTATATAAAAGTGGATGTAGGTTCCCTGACAGAGACTCTTTTTGAAAGCGAGCTTTTCGGACATAAAAAAGGAGCCTTTACAGATGCACGCGAAGACCGAACCGGATTAATCGAGGCGGCCGACAAAGGCACGCTCTTTCTGGACGAAATAGGTAATATTACTTTGCAACAACAGGCCAAACTGCTGACCGTATTACAAAACCGGGAGGTAACACGCCTGGGAGCCAATGCACCGACACCGGTGGATATTCGTTTATTATCCGCTACCAATCTTCCGCTACGGGAACTGGCTAATGAAACACATTTTCGCAGGGACTTGATCTACCGGATCAATACAGTAGAAATAACAGTGCCTCCTCTCCGTGAACGGGGCGAAGATATCATCCTGCTGGCAGAACACTTCCTGGAGATATATGAGAAAAAGTATTTCAAGCAAAAGTTCCGTTTATCCGACTCAGCCAAAAAGAAACTGATGTTGTATCATTACCCGGGAAATGTACGCGAATTGCAATATACCATAGAAAGAGGTGTTATTATGTCCGACAGCAATGTGCTGAAAGCGGAGGATATCACCTTCTCGCCGATGGAACAACCGGAAGAAAACAACCAACCGATACCGACCCATAATCTGGAAGATCTGGAAAGAACCGCTATCGAACAGGTGATCCAAAAACATAACGGAAACATATCACAGGCTGCTAAAGAGCTGGGACTGACCCGGGGAGCTTTATACCGCCGGTTAGAAAAATACGGACTATGACTATCCTGTTATCCAGTATAATTGCCGTACTCCTTATATATATAATGTACGTACGGAAAAAGACAAACCGGGAGATCGACGAATTTGCCGAGTCTATCCTTTACAAAGATTTCTCAAGAAAATATCCCCGGTTCCAGACCATCACGGATGCTTTCCTGAACCTGGCAAGCGAAAAAGAAGCGCAGCAACATTATCTGAAAGAGATGTTGGAACTGGTCGACACCGGCATCCTCGCCTATGAGATAGAAACACACGAAACATTGTGGATGAACGACTCTTTTACAACCATGCTCAATATTCCCCATATAAAGAATATCAACTGGTTGAAAAAACAAAATGAAGATCTGTTCAATGAATTGCTCGATATTCCGGTAAATGAAAGCACATTGATCACGATCCATGCCCGGAAACAAACCATCAAAACGATGACCAATGCCTCCGTTTTCCAAACAGGAGGAAAAACCTATAAACTGATAGCCTTCCATAATGTCAGCGCTACTATGGAAGAGGTCGAATCGGGAGCCTGGAAAGGGTTGCTTAATGTGATGACTCATGAAATAATGAACTCTATCGTCCCCGTCTCCTCCCTTTCGGATACACTCAGAAGAAAAATACATGTCCTGAAAGAAAGATCATCCCAACTGTCAGAGCCGGATCTGGAAGATATGGAACTGGCATTGGATACAATACATCGCCGCAGTGACGGGTTGCTACGTTTCGCCGAGACGTATCGCAGTTTGAGCCAGAAGATAGTGCCCGATATGAAATCCTATAACCTCTACGACCTGTTGAACTCCATTCATTCCCTGATGAACCCTTCCTTGCAGCAAAAAGGGATTGAATTCACTCTCAAAACGGACGATCCGGACGTAACGGCCTATATAGACAGAGATCTGATCGAACAGGTGATAATCAACTTCGTAACCAATGCCACCTATGCCATTTGCGAAAAAGAGAAGCCGGAAATACATCTCTTCTCCGGCTGCGATGCCGAAGGGCATCCTTATGTCACCGTTGCCGATAACGGATGCGGTATATCCGATGCGGTACGCGACAAAATATTTATCCCCTTCTTCAGTACAAAGAAAAACGGTAACGGCATCGGCCTGAGTATCTCCCGGGAAATCGTCAAGTTACATAACGCAAAGTTGCATGTGCAAAGCCAGGAAAAGGCTGGAAGTGCTTTTACTGTTTTGTTCAATCCCCAAGGCTAACAAATGTTTCATCCTAATGAAACATTTGTTCCTACCTGAAGAAACAACTGTTTCTACTAAGTGAAACAAAATAAAAAAGCGGAACATCCTTTCGGACATTCCGCTTTTCTTATTCTTTTCGAGTAAAGCGAATTATGCTTCTGCTACGATTTCCTGAATAGAAACGAAAGATCTGTTTTCTTTACCTCTACGGAAAGTAACAACACCATCTTTCAAAGCGTACAACGTATGATCTTTACCGATACCAACGTTTTCACCCGGATGATGAACTGTACCTCTCTGGCGAACCAAAATGTTACCAGCTTTAGCTACTTCACCACCAAAAAGCTTAACACCTAATCTCTTACTTTGTGATTCACGGCCGTTCTTAGAACTACCAACACCTTTTTTATGTGCCATTTCTTTTTTTCTCCTTTAAACGTTAAGCAACAATTTCTTTTACACTCACTTCAGTGAACTGCTGACGGTGACCGTTCAGTTTACGATAACCTTTTCTTCTCTTCTTGTGAAAGATCAGCACTTTATCACCTTTTACCAGCGGAGACAGTACTTCACATACTACCTTTGCGCCATCAACTGTAGGAACACCTACTTTTACATCACCATTGTTGTCAACCAACAATACTTTGTCAAACTCAACAACAGCACCGCTTTCTGCGTTCTGAATGTGATGAACGAACAATTTCTTTCCTTCTTCAGCTTTGAACTGCTGTCCGTTAATTTCTACGATTACGTACATCTGTCTTTTTATATTTAAACAGGTTATGTCCCGGGGGTGGATACATATTAGGTATCACTTGTTTACCCTCTGCAGAATTTCAGACCGCAAAATTACTGTTTCCGAATATATTATGCAAGGATTAACTGGATTTTTTTATTCATCCCAGAAGAATTGTTTATCTTTATGACTGAATTTTATCAGTTGAATAAAATATTATTCCGTATGAAATACAAAATAACCACTTTGGTCGAAAACTGTGTCTACGGACGCCAACTGCGTGCAGAACATGGTTTGTCATTATATATCGAAACCCCTGAATATAATATACTTTTCGATACAGGCGCCTCCGACTTGTTCATTCATAACGCCCATATACTGAATATCGATCTGAAAAAGACAGACTACCTGATCCTTTCACACGGACACAGCGACCATACCGGAGGCTTACGGCATTTCATGGCATTGAATGAAACGGCAAAGATTGTCTGTAAACAGGAAATTCTTTGTCCTAAATTCAAAGATGACAGAGAAAACGGGATCAGGGAAGTACCGGTGTCCGAACGTTCCCGCTTCTTATACATTAATAGTATAACAGAACTGGTTTCCGGAGTTTTTATTTTTCCTCAGATAGAAATTTCCGATCCGGAAGATACACACTTCGATCGTTTCTATACCCGGGGCAATACGGGTAAAATCCCTGATAACTTTGAAGACGAACTGGCATTAGCTCTGACAACTAATAATTCTTTTTCAATCATCAGTGCCTGTTCACACCGGGGGATCACTAATATTTACCGGACAGTACGAGATAGATTCCCTGCCTTATCTCCCGATCTGATCCTGGGAGGCTTCCATATCCACAATGCTGCAACTGAGAAATTTGAAGTGATCGCCAATCACTTTAAAACAAATCCGGTCGAACGAATTGGTACTTGTCATTGTACAGGGGTCGATAAATACGCCCTCTTCCATCAACAATTCAACGACCGTGTATTTTACAACTACACAGGAAATGTTATCGAGATAAAATGACTACTTAAAACTTTTTCAGCTCCTGATACAATCGTTGTACCGGCAACCCCATCACATTATAAAATGATCCGTTGATGGCCTCCACACCGATATACCCGATCCATTCCTGTATACCATAACTACCGGCTTTGTCGAACGGACGATATTTATCTACATAATAGATAATATCATCCTCTTCCAGCTTCGCAAAGCTGACGGCCGAAGCTACAGAGAAAGAGATACTCTTCTCTTTGGTCGTCAAGCAAACTCCTGTCACAACCTCATGGACATGATCGGACAAATAGTTTAACATTTCGATCGCCTCTTCACGATTTGCAGGTTTACCCAAAATACGATCGTAAGTAGCCACGATGGTATCAGCCGTAATCAGCAATTCATCATCAGTCATTTTTTCCAGATACGCTTCCGCCTTCCTGCGGGCGATATGCAAAGGAATCTCTTCTGCCGTCAATGTTTCAGGATACGATTCATCGATACCGGGAATCACCTCGACCTCAAACTCGAGATCAAGTCCGGACAATAATTCTTTCCGGCGAGGCGAGTTAGACCCCAGTACAATCCGGTATTTACGTAGGTTAGTCAACATATGTTTCATTGTTATTACCATCCGAAGGCTTCCGCGCTCATCCAATGGCCTTGTGCTTTCATTGTTTGTTCTATCACATCGCGGGCAACACCTTCGCCCCCGTTACGCAAGGAGATATACCTGGCAATCTGTTTGATTTCCGGTGCGGCATCGGCTGGAGCTACAGGCAATCCCACCAGCTTCATCACATCATAATCCGGAATATCGTCGCCGGCATACATAACCTCTTCCGGTTTTAACCCGGTCTTTTGCAGAAAATCATGGAAGTCATGTATCTTTACAGCACTGCGCATATATATATGTTCGATACCCAACCGGGAGAAACGAATTTGTACGGCTTCCGTATAGCCACCGGTAATAATTCCAACCTGATAGCCTTTCTTTACAGCCAACTGCAAGGCGTAACCGTCTTTGATATTGACTGTACGCATCGGATCGCCATCAGGATGAAGCGGGATCACGTCGCACGACAACACACCGTCTACATCGAATACAAATGCTTTTATCTTTGTCAGGTCATAATTGATACTACTCATTTTGGGCCTCCTTATGTATGCTCCGGCTTAGAAGCTGGTAGATCGCTTTCATATCCGGATCGTCCAGCATAGCCAGATGTTTATTGATCACATTTTCATCATACCGGATCGCCGGACCGGTTTGAGCGGCTGACGGCGACATGGAATGTATTTTTGCTGCCGTCTCATCGATAAGCGGCAACAGGACATCCGCCGGGATGGATTCGTTTTCCAGCAATTTATAAGATAATGTATAAATATGATTGGTAAAATTACAGGCAAACACAGCTGCCAGATGCAGACTCCGGCGCTTTTCAGAAGACATGAAACGGACATTTTCAGAAAGAGCGCTGGCTATATTTTTCAGATAATCCGCCTCCTTCTCCGTATTGGCTTCCAGGAAAAAAGGGATTACGTCGAAACTCACATTCCGGCCTTTACTGAAAGTCTGCAAAGGATAAAGAACTCCGAATCTCCGGGTATATCCTTCAAAAACATTCATCGGCATACTTCCAGCCGTATGAACCCACATGCCGCTGTTCGGTTTGACTTTGGTAATCACCTCCTGCAAAACCGTATCCTTTAAAGAAAAGACATACAGGTCCGCATCCTCCTGCAAGGCAGACAGATCGTTGGTCCACGGACATCCCAGCTGCACAGCCAACTGACGGGCACTCTCTTCCGTGTGGCTGTACACCTGCCCTATCTGCATTCCGACCCGTTGCATGGCAAGCGACAAACGTGTTGCCAGATTTCCGGCTCCGACAAAAACTATTTTCATGCTTCCTTATTTTCTTCCGGCATTTTAAATGTGCCCAGGTGAATCTTCTCCCACTGCAAATGAGCTTCATCAAACGGCTTACGCTCCTGGTCCTTATAACCGAAACCGATTATTGAAAGGACTTCCAGCTGATAAGGGATATCGAGCAGATCACGTACATAAGTATTTGCGTCGGTATCGTCTTCCGTCTGACGGTTACGTATCTGGCACCAGCAGCTACCTAGTCCCAGATCTTCCGCCTGAAGTTGCATATAGATAGAGGCAATAGAAGCATCTTCCACCCAGACGTCGCTTTCCATCACATTCGCTATAACCACAACAGCCAGTGCACACCCCTCAAGAAACGAGGAACCTGCCGCTTTACAGCCAGCCAGCTTTTTCAACATTTCCTTATCTTCCACCACTATGAACTGCCAGGGATTCTTACGCTTGGAAGCGGGAGCCATCAAGGCAGCTTTCAAAATCATTTCGACTTGTTCAGGTGAAAGCAACCGGTCAGTAAACTTACGCGTGCTTCTTCTATTCTTGATCAGTGTTGCAAAACTATCCATTTTTATCTTACTTTTGTACTATTAATTAATCATCTTCATCCAATAGGGAAGATATTTCTGAACAGGACAAAGATAAAGATTTTTTACACGCTGAATATACGCTTCCTTCATTTTTCGCGTTAGTAAAGCTATAACATTATTTATTATGAAGATTCGTGCGATAGCTGCACTGCTATTTATATTGGTTTCAATCAGTGCTTTTGGACAAAAGCATGTCAAAATAACGGGATATGTACGGGATGCCGACGGTAGTCCGCTCGAACTGGTACTCGTCCAGATAAAAAATACCCTGAACGGGGCTATGACAAATGAAAAGGGTTACTACTCGATCACAACCTCTCCGGGTGATTCCGTTGCGGTCATATTCTCATGCCTGGGTTACAATAAAGCGGAACGCATCCTGCCCAGCCTGCAACAGGATATGCGCCTGAATGTACAGATGAACTATACCAGTATCGACCTGGGGGAAGTTGTTGCCGTAGGTACCCGTTACCAGACCAGCACCCTTCAAACCATGAATGCAGACCGTGTCAAGCTACTCCCCGACCCTGCCGGAGGTAGTATCGAAAGTCTGGTGGTTACCTTCGCCGGGGTATCGTCCAGTAATGAATTAAGCTCTCAATATTCAGTTCGCGGCGGTAGTTACGATGAAAATATAGTTTATGTAAACGGCCTGGAAGTGTTCCGTCCGTTGCTGATCCGCTCCGGGCAACAAGAAGGTTTGAGTTTTATCAATCCGGACCTGACCGAAGCCGTAAACTTTGCCGCCGGAGGATTCGAGGCACGATACGGCGATAAAATGAGTTCCGTTCTCGACATTACCTATAAAAAGCCCAAGTTGTTCGAGGGCTCGGCATCCGCCAGTTTACTGGGAGCCAATGCTTATGTCGGGAGTGCAGTCGGAAAATTCACACAGATCACCGGTATTCGCTATAAGACCGGACGCTCACTACTGAAAACGATGGATACGGATGCGGAATACCAGCCGGACTTCGTCGACCTGCAATCGTATATGACTTATCAGCTGGCTCCGAAATGGGAAGTGAACTTCCTCGGAAACCTGGCATCCAACACATTCAAATTTACGCCTAATAAGCGGGAGACCAATTTCGGTACGGTGGAAAACGCCCAACGCTTTGAAGTATATTTCCCCAACAGCCGCGAACGGGATAAATTCCAGACTTTATTCGGGGCACTGACCCTGAAACATAACCCGAACGAGAAAACAGAACTGGGTCTCCAGGCTTCCGCTTTTTCCAGCAAAGAGATAGAAACGTATGACATCACCGGCGAATACTGGCTGGGCAATGCAACAACAGAAAACAATAGCGGACAAGAAGCTCTTGAGGTAGCCCGTTATCACGAACATGCCCGCAACCGCCTGAGTTCTACTATTATGAATGTAGGCCATTACGGTAGCAGCAAGATCAGGAACAACACGATCCAATGGGGAGCGACCGTGCAGATGGAAAAAATAAACGACCGTATCAGCGAATGGGAAAAACGTGACTCGGCCGGATATTCGCTGCCTCAAACGGGAGATGGCGTCAATGTGATCTCCAACCTTTATTCGAACAATGATTTATCCAGTACACGTGTATCGGGATACATCCAGGATGTTTTCAAATTCCGTACCAAACAAGGAATGTTTACCCTTATCGGAGGTATCCGCGGAAGTTATTGGAGCTATAATAAAGAATTCATTTTCAGTCCGCGTGTATCCCTGGGATTCATTCCAAATTTCGACCAGAGACTGACATTCCGCGCAGCAACGGGTATCTATTACCAATCGCCGTTCTATAAGGAACTACGAACCACCGTACAGGACGCAGCAGGCAACGATGTCATCGAACTGAACAAAGATATCAAATCGCAACGCTCCATCCATTTCATTCTGGGCGGCGACTATACCTTCAAGGCCGGTGACCGTAACTTCAAGGTCAGCACCGATCTCTATTATAAAAAACTGGATGACCTCATCCCCTATACCGTCGACAACGTAAAGATCCGTTACTACGGTGAAAACTGCGCTAAAGGACATGCAATGGGTATCGATGTCAAATTCTTCGGAGAGTTTGTTCCGGGAACCGATTCATGGATCAGCTTCTCACTGATGAAAGCCGAACAAACGATCCGCGACAAAGTGACCGTTCCGATGCCTAACAGCCAGGGCTATAACGTGTCCTTATTCTTCCAGGATTATTTTCCGGGATACAAACGTGTAAAACTGAATCTGAAGGGCGTTATCTCCGGCGGACTTCCTTTTATTGCACCTCGCACAAAATACGAAGACGTCAAAAGTACATTCCGTACCCCGGCCTACAAACGTGTCGATCTGGGCTTCTCCTATCAGTTGGCCGGAGGCACCGATGCGATCATGGACCGTGGCTTCTTCCGCCACCTGAAAAACATCTGGATCGGGCTTGATGTGTTCAACTTATTTGACATAAAAAATGTTAGTTCCTACTACTGGATCACCAACATCGACAACCAGCAGTACGCAGTACCTAACTACCTGACAGGCCGACAACTCAACGCTCGGCTGATAGTCGATTTTTAGTCTGAAACCAACATTATTCAGGTTCTTTTGAACATATCATTTTCCTGTGGATAATAATTAATGAAATATTTCTTGATTCTTTAAAAAGAATGTACCTTTGCCATCAGAACAAAAAGCATTTATCAATTAATAAATTATTATTGACATGGAAATTACACATATTGAACATCTGGGCATTGCAGTGAAAAGTATCGAAGCTTGTCTGCCGTATTACGAAGAAATTTTAGGCATGAAATGCTATAACATCGAAGAAGTAGCTGACCAGAAAGTGAAAACTGCTTTCTTTAAAGTAGGCCAGACCAAAATTGAATTACTTGAACCGACCAGCGAAGACAGTACTATTGCTAAATTTATCGAAAAGAAAGGCGAAGGTATCCATCACATCGCATTTGCTGTACCTGACGTACAGGCAGCATTGAATGAAGTCGAAGAAAAAGGCGTTAAGCTGATCGACAAAGCTCCCCGTGGTGGTGCAGAAGGCTTGAACATCGCATTCCTTCACCCGAAATCAACTTGCAGCGTATTGACAGAACTTTGCATGCCGGGCAATAAATAATTCAGTTGACAGTTGACAAGTGACAGTTAACAGGTTGAATAACCTGAAAAAACTGTCAACTGTCAACTGTCACTTGTCAACTAAATTAGTTCATTTCTAACAACAAATCAGAAATACAATGAGTAACCAACTTGAAAAAGTAAAAGAGCTTATCGCTCTTCGCGAACAAGCCCGTTTAGGTGGTGGAGAAAAAAGAATCGAATCTCAGCACAAGAAAGGCAAGTACACAGCACGCGAACGTATCGCCATGTTGCTTGATGAAGGTAGTTTCGAAGAGTTTGATATGTTCGTTCAGCACCGTTGTACTAACTTCGGTATTGAAAAAACAAAATTCCTGGGTGATGGTATCGTAACCGGATATGGTACGATCGACGGACGTCTGGTCTACATCTTCGCACAGGACTTCACCGTATTCGGCGGAGCTTTGTCAGAATCACTGGCCATGAAGATTTGTAAAGTTATGGATCAGGCCATGAAGATGGGTGCCCCTGTCATCGGCTTGAACGACTCAGGTGGAGCACGTATCCAGGAAGGTGTTAATGCCCTGGCAGGATATGCAGAAATCTTCCAGCGTAATATCCTCGCATCCGGTGTTGTTCCCCAGATCTCAGGTATCTTCGGCCCGTGTGCAGGTGGTGCTGTTTATTCTCCGGCACTGACCGACTTTAACATCATGACACGCGGTACCAGCTACATGTTCCTGACTGGTCCGAAAGTAGTAAAAACCGTTACCGGTGAAGACGTAACCCAGGAAGAACTGGGTGGCGCAAGCGTTCACACAACAAAATCAGGTGTTGCCCACTTTGCAGTCGACACTGAAGAAGACGGTCTGCAACTGATCCGCAAATTGCTCAGTTTCCTTCCGCAGAACAACCTGGAAGAAACTCCGCTGATCGAATGTACAGACCCGATCGACCGTTTGGATGACGTATTGAACGACATCATTCCTGACAATGCAAACCAGTCATACGACATGTACGAAGTGATCGGAACAATCGTCGACAATAGCGAGTTCCTGGAAGTACATGCCGATTATGCTAAAAATATCATCGTTGGTTTCGCCCGTTTCAACGGCCAGTCTGTTGGTATCGTAGCTAACCAGCCGAAAGTAATGGCAGGCTGCCTCGACAGCAACGCTTCACGTAAAGCAGGCCGTTTCGTTCGTTTCTGCGACGCATTCAACATTCCTCTGGTAACATTGGTAGACGTTCCAGGATTCCTTCCGGGAACAGGCCAGGAATACAATGGTGTAATCCTTCACGGTGCCAAATTGCTTTACGCTTACGGCGAAGCCACTGTGCCTAAAATCACAGTCACCCTGCGTAAATCTTACGGTGGAGCTTACTGTGTGATGAGTTCTAAACACCTTCGTGGCGATATGAACTACGCATGGCCTACTGCTGAAATCGCTGTTATGGGACCGAGCGGAGCTGTAGAAGTAATCTTCGCTAAAGAAGTAGCTGCATCGGAAGATCCTGCAAAAGCAACCGCAGAAAAAGAAGCAGAATACAAGAAAGCATTTGCAAATCCATACAATGCCGCTCAGTACGGTTATATCGACGATGTGATCGAACCGCGTAACACTCGTTTCCGTATTATTCGTGCATTACAACAATTGCAGACTAAGAAGTTAAGCAATCCTGCTAAGAAACATGACAATCTGCCTCTATAATTCTTAAAACAGGAAATGAATATGATTAACAAAAAAATTGGAGTATTGCTGCTGTTCGTTCTGCTCGTTTCATTCGGAGCAAAAGCGCAGCGTGCAACCTCCATGCGAATAAATGAAGTGCTGGTCATCAACGACGACAACTTCGTTGACGACTATGGCAAACGCCACCCCTGGCTGGAGTTATTCAATACCTCTGCCGGTTCGGTAAACATAGCCGGTTGCTTCCTGACTGATGACAAGAACAACCCTAAAAAATATCCAATCCCCAAAGGGGATGTAAAAACGCTCATACAACCCCATCAGCATACATTGTTCTGGGTAGATGGAGAACCTGATCGTGGTACTTTCCATGTGAATTTCACTTTCGATCCGACAAAAGAAAACTACATTGCACTTTATGATGCCGATGGTAAAACTCTGATTGATGAAGTAACGATTCCTGCTTCACAAAAGCCGGATATCAGCTACGGTAGAATAATTGATGGTCAGGACAAATGGGCACAGTTAACAAAAGTGACTCCCGACACAAACAACCTGACGTTAGATTCTAACGAAAAGATTGAAAACTTCAAACGAAATGACTCGCTCGGTATCGGTATGACTATCACCGCAATGGTGGTTGTATTCCTGGGGTTGCTTCTTCTTTATCTCATCTTCAAACAGGTAGGTAAAGCAGCTATCGCTGCCAGCAAACGTAATGCACAGAAAGCCGGAGTACCAGCCAGTGCCAGTGCACCTGACGAGGTATCAGGAGAAGTCTTTGCAGCTATCGCTACGGCTCTGTATGAAATGAGCGATGACAACCATGACATCGAACATACAGTACTTACGATCCGCAAGGTTCGCCGTGCATATTCTCCATGGAGTTCAAAGATCTATAGCTTACGTGAAACTCCCAGAAAGTGATTATCTCTAAAAACAAACAAGAATGAAAAGTTTTAAATATACCATCAACGGTAACGTATATAAAGTACATATCAATTCAGTGGTTGACGACATCGCTGAAGTAGAAGTAAACGGTACTCCCTATAATGTAAAGATGGAGAAACCAGCAAAGAAACAAATGGTTACTCTGAAACGTCCGGCACAGGCTCCGACAACTCCTTCAGGCGAATCGGTTATTACACGTCCGGCCGCATCTACCACACAGGGAGCTGTTAAAACTCCGCTGCCCGGTGTTATCTTACAGATCAAATGCAATGTAGGCGACACAGTAAAAAGAGGACAAACACTTCTTATCCTTGAGGCCATGAAGATGGAAAATAACATCAACGCAGACCGCGACGGTAAAGTTATTGAAATTAAAGTAAATAAAGGAGATTCTGTACTGGAAGGTGCCGATCTCGTCGTAATCGGATAAGAGTATGCAAGAGAGTTTTATGTCATTCCTGGGTGAGAACCTACAGCTGTTCCTCACCTACACAGGGGTATATAATGCAACTCCCGGTCATATCGTCATGATATTGGTAGGTTTGCTCTTTATATTCCTTGCGATTAAATATGAATTTGAACCCATGCTGCTGATCCCTATCGGATTCGGTATTCTGATCGGTAATATTCCTTTTAAAGATGCAGGATTACAGGTAGGTATCTACGAACAAGGGTCTGTGCTCAACATCCTCTATCAGGGGGTGACCTCCGGATGGTATCCGCCATTGATCTTCCTCGGTATCGGGGCCATGACCGACTTCTCTGCTTTGATATCCAATCCTAAGTTGATGTTGATCGGTGCTGCTGCCCAGTTCGGTATCTTTGGTGCTTACATCATCGCTCTTCAGATGGGATTCGAACCGAACCAGGCTGGTGCTATCGGTATTATCGGTGGTGCCGACGGCCCTACGGCTATCTTCCTGTCTTCTAAACTAGCTCCGAACCTGATGGGTGCCATTGCGGTGTCGGCCTACTCCTATATGGCGTTGGTGCCTATTATCCAGCCGCCGTTCATGAGACTGCTCACGACAAAGAAAGAACGTCTGATCCGTATGAAACCGCCGAGAGCCGTTTCTTCCACAGAAAAGATCATCTTCCCGATCGTTGGTCTGTTACTGACTTGCTTCCTGGTTCCTTCCGGTCTGCCTTTGCTGGGTATGTTGTTCTTCGGAAACCTGTTGAAAGAAAGTGGCGTGACACGTCGTCTGGCAGAGACTGCCCGCGGTCCGCTGATCGATACAATCACGATCCTGTTAGGTATTACGGTAGGTGCTTCTACACAGGCAACTCAGTTCCTGACTCTGAACTCTGTTAAGATTTTCGGTCTGGGTGCTTTGTCATTCGTAATCGCGACCTGTGCCGGTGTATTGTTCGTGAAGTTCTTCAACCTGTTCCTGAAACAAGGTAACAAGATCAATCCGCTTATCGGTAACGCCGGTGTATCCGCCGTTCCTGACTCTGCACGTATCTCTCAGATCGTAGGTTTGGAATACGACCCGACCAACTATCTGTTGATGCACGCTATGGGTCCGAACGTAGCAGGTGTAATCGGTTCTGCTGTAGCAGCCGGTATCCTGTTAGGATTCTTGGGATAAGATTTAATCCGGGTATTCAATAAATACCTATAAACAAATAAAGGATGGCATGTGAAATGGATATTAAACTCCATTTTGCATGCCATCTCTGTGTTAATAGCAGTTCACTTACATACTTTATTCAACTACCATCGGGCTTACTACCGGATCTGCCACTTCTTCCACTGTCGTTCCGACGAATAACCATATCATCAGAAGAACAATTGCTACAACTATCCCGATGATCAACCATACATTTTTCTTTTTCATACTTTTGCAAGTCTAATTCTTAATATATGACCATTAAACAACAGAAATCCGGATTTGGTTTAAAAATCATTATCTCTTCTTTTATTGTCTGTGTAGTTTTGGATATATGCAAAATATACTGTCATACTATCATATTCGCGAATAACCAACTGATTACAAAACACTTAATGCCATGATAGTTAAAACAAATAACTATCATGGCATCTATCATACTATCATACACAATTCGCACAAACAACTAACAATCAAGAGCATAGTTCTTCCACATAATAGCAATTCCCCCGTGTCGTCCGCTTATTAGGTACGCTATTTCGCTTCAAAAGCTTACCAAAATTGAGTATCATCTTCTTTGTGATAACAAAACCGGGCTGTTTCTCTGCAATTATATCCAATATCTCCGACGCCAGTAAAGGCTTTATCCCTTCCGTATCGTCCGGGATACTGAAATAACGTAAGAATAACTGTTCTTCTGCCGGTAATTGCTGGAAACGCCGGTTGTTCTCAACAATTGCCGCCTCCTCCTCATGTGTAAACCAGAAACGCTCCCCACGGCGCAACATCTCTTTCGCTTCGGCATAAAGCTGTTCATAATCGACCGGCTGGATATAGTCGATCAATCCTTCTACCTCCACACAGACAAAACGACGGCTTCCGGTCGGATCGGTCAACAAATCGAAATTATTACTGGTAGCAATAAAGGTGGCATAACGCCGCAAGCTACGCATCGTACTCTGGTAAGGCAGCCGCGCATTGACCGCAGCCTTTTGCAATACATGCTTCAGGAAACTCTGGTGTGACGGTTTTACCGAATCGAATTCGTCGATATTGATCAACGCATACCGGTGCAAAGCCAGTTCCGCCTCTTTCTTGTTGCCGAAATCGATGCTGTCGGTATAAAAAGGACGGAGCGGCGGAGGTAACAAATGCAGGCAATAGGTCGACTTGCCACACCCCTGGTCACCGACTAACAACGGCGTCGTACTGTTCCCATGATCCTTATCCAGTTGCATCCAATGGGCAACCATACTCAGGAACCAACGGTAAAAACAATCGCTCCACGACGGATTACTATTAGGAACCCTGTCGGCCATCGCACGGATATGCGGTTTCCCATCCCAAGCCGGGAGATTCGCCAGATACGACCCGATCGGATGGAATAGAGGGATCTGGTCGGAATTCACATACCGGTCTATATCTTTATCCCATACATTCAATCCTTCCTTCTGTGCTTCCAGACAAATACTGTTACGGACTTTCAGTGTATAAGGACGATACACAAACTGTATGACTGAACGGTCGAGATATTCCACTCCCCCGCTCATCTCATTCATACGGAAGAAATAACGCCTCGACATAAATTCATCCAGTTGCATTACCATCGAAAGACATTCCGGCAAAGGCAACTTATTTCCCATCGCCTTTTTCAACAAATAAACGGAACGGAATACCTGTCGTACCAACAACGCATGCGGCTCCAAAGCCTCATAACGCAAGGTCCATCCCACCGCTTCTTCCTCCGGGATACCCAGACGGCAACAATTTTGCGCCATCTCGGTAAACAAGGCATGCAGATCGTTGCTGTTACTCCCAGCAAACTTACGGACCGCCTCTACCAGCACGACACTAAACAACGTGGCTATCTGCGTATTACGTTCTACTCCGGGTAGCAGACGTTCGACCGGATCGGCCGGCATATCCTGAATCACACGCAGTTCGCTCTCACCCGGCATTTGCAACGGCTGTTCCAACCGGATAGGTACTGCCGCAGGGTTATAGTACAGTCCGGTATCATAACTGACACGCGTCCCCCGCATCAGCAAGGGTTCTTTCAAGGTGATCATACTGCTCAACTGCGGCTGAAAATGTCTGACCGCCAATTGATAGGCCGCCGCATGGAACATTCCGGCTTTTTCCTTGTTATGCGGCAGCTTACCGTCGGGCAATGTGAACGGTACGACAATCTTCACTGACTTACCGCTCAGTCCGATAAAAGCCAGCAAAGTCTGAGGCATGGCGGCAGCTTCCTCACGTATCGAAGCCGCCTCTTCAGGAGACGACAAACCGTTTATCTCCAACAAGACACATCCGTTATAATTTTTCATCCGTACCTTCCCATCTTTCCTCAGGAACGTTGCGCCCCAAACGATAACAGGTAATTTCCGTACCCCTTCATTGGCACGCCCCGGCAAGAAAAAATGCAGGCTATTACGCACATTAGCGACTTGTACACCCATATTCTCAGAGCGTAACATCTCCACCACAGGCTCCAGGCTACGTATCTGTAACATAAGCTGGTCTTTCTTATAACGATATTGGCTTACTTTCATTCGAACGGGTATCTTTCAAATTTAAAAAACTTCATTTCCTTACGTAGCCGCGTGCCCATCCTGAAACAAACTCGCTTCGCTTTTACCTGATGGGGAGTACAATCCTTCGCTTTCTCATAACCTTCACTCCCTGCCGAGAGATACAGATCGCCCATATCTTTCAGTTCGACTGAATAACCATCTTTCAAACGTTCAAGAATAATGTCACTCATCTCGCAGACGGCAGCAAGCACATCTCCCCGCGTCAATGAACAACGGTCGGCAATCTCTTCTGCCAACTGCTCGGTAGTGACCCGCCCCGTCGTAACGGGAACTCCATAAAACAGCTTCTTTTCTATCGGACCTGTCTTATCCGATTTCGTGCGAACAACATAGAAATGTGCCATAAACAGGTATTTTAGTTTAATAATAATACTGGAAAACTTCATCAGGACGGGCATTTCACCCCATTTTACACCCGGATCTGAACGATGCTGACACCCGGGTCTCAGGGGTATCGACACCCGGGTGTCAGCAACTTCTTATACTTACAAATATAAGAAAAATATTATATATAAGCAATGTTTTTCAATAGTTTATCTAATTTTATTCAGTCTATTTACAGCACTTTAAACTACGGTTTTATGTTCCGGGATATAATTATCATGTATGATAGTTCATGATAGTTGAATGATAGTTCTTTTCCACAACTATCACAATATAACAAACTAATAGTCTGCTATTTATATTAGAAAATGATAGTATGATAGTTATTTTTAAAATAATGTACGTAGTTAGAGAAAGAAAGACACGAACTTAGCAGGCACTTACAATTCATCGAAGTGCCTGAATGATTTCCTGAAAATGGGATGTGGTTAACCGGGGAGTTTATCCTAATACCTTATTTTTAGCGATCGTCGCCTGGAACTCTTTCAGATAGAACGGTTCGAAATAAGCGACATCTTCAAATTGACCTTCTGCGAAAGCTTTTTCCGACAGAGGGATCATATTGACTGCCAGCGGGTGGATATCATCCATAAATACGGCGTTCGGAGATGCGATCACCTCACGGCATTTGGCAGCGCCATTACCGAAAAAGCAAACCTTACCTTTTTCCAGATAAGAAGCATACGTATCGGCATCCACAATATCGGCCGAAGTAGTACGGACCTCTTTCAGGTCAGCATCATAAATAGCGGCATACACTTCCATGCGGCGGGCATCCAGCATGGCACAATAGAAAGCATCTTTTTCAGCATGCTGCTGTTTCAAAGCGGCAACTGTCAAAACTTCAAGGGTAGGAATACCGATCAGAGGGATACCGTATCCGAAGCATAATCCTTTGGCTACCGAAACACCGATACGCAATCCGGTATATGAACCTGGACCGCTACTCACGGCAACAGCCTCCAGCTTCAAACCTTTATCTTTCACTACCGCAATGGCTTCTTCCACGTAAACGCCCAACAATGCTGCATGTGAAGGACCTTCAAACGAACTTTTCTCAAAAAGCACCTCACCGTTGGCAGACAAAGCTACGGAACATACAGAGGTAGATGTTTCAATATTTAAAATGCAAGACATAATAGTTGACAGTTGACAGTTGACAAGTGACAGATATTTTTCAAAACTACTTTATCAGTTATCAACCGAATTAATTGGTCGCAAAAGTACAAAAACGTCGCTGTAACAACACGAAAAAAACGAACTTTTTCTCTATCCTGACGAAGAATTGTCAACTGTCAACCGTCAACTGTCAACTGAATACCCTATCTTTGCACAAATTTTTAGCACAATGATACAATCAATGACTGGATTCGGTAAGGTTACTGCCGAACTTCCTTCAAAAAAGGTAACCGTAGAAATAAAAGCGCTTAACAGCAAACAACTGGATTTATCGACCCGTATTCCGTCCATTTATAAGGATAAAGAGATGCAGATTCGTAGTCAATTGCTTCAGTCGCTTGAACGGGGTAAAGTCGATTTCAGCATTTATATTGAATACATTGGAAAAGATACTCCTACTCAGATCAACCTGACAGCTTTCGAAAGCTATTACAGTCAGATCAAGGATATTGCTGAAAAATTGAACATAGGATTGCCCGCAGACTGGTTTCAAACTTTGCTGAAAATGCCGGATGTGATCAAATCGGAAATCGTAGAGGTAGACGAAAGTGAATGGGAAGTAGTTTTCAATGCAGTAAAAGAGGCCATCAAGCATCTTTGCGACTTCCGTATCCAGGAAGGCGCCATGCTTCAGAAACTGTTTGAAGAAAAGATCGGCAACATAGCCCGCCTGCTCACCGAAGTAGAAGAATACGAAGGTGAACGCATCGAAAAGATCAAAACACGTATCATGGATAACCTCGAAAAGGTGGCCAATCAGGATTACGATAAGAATCGTTTCGAACAGGAAATGATCTATTACATCGAGAAACTGGATGTAAACGAAGAAAAGAACCGTCTCGACAATCACCTGAAATATTTCATCAGCACGATGAAGGACGGACACGGCCAGGGTAAGAAACTCGGTTTCATCGCCCAGGAAATGGGACGCGAAATCAATACGCTCGGCTCGAAAAGTAACCATGCGGAAATGCAAAAGATCGTCGTTCAGATGAAAGACGAACTGGAACAGATCAAAGAACAGGTATTAAACGTTTTATAATATGGCTGGTAAACTCATTATATTCTCTGCTCCGTCAGGCTCAGGTAAATCAACCATTATCAACTATCTGCTGAAGCAGAACCTGAACCTGCATTTTTCCATCTCGGCAACAAGCCGTGCGCCGCGTGGAACAGAAAAGAACGGTGTGGAATATTACTTCCTGACTCCCGACGAATTTCGTGCCCATATCGCAGCTGGTGATTTTCTGGAATATGAGGAAGTGTATACCGACAAGTACTACGGGACACTGAAAAGTGAAGTAGAACGTATCCTGAATGAAGGTAATAATGTGATATTCGACGTCGATGTGGTAGGCGGCTGTAACATCAAGAAGTTTTATGGCGACCGTGCTTTGTCGGTTTTCATTCAGCCCCCCAGCATAAATCATCTGCGTAAACGTCTGGAAGGCCGCGGAACAGATGCACCGGAAGTGATCGACAACCGTATTGCAAAAGCGGAGTTTGAATTGGGGTTCATTCCTCATTTCGATGTTTGTATTATGAACGACGATCTCGAAACAGCACAAACGGAAACGTTCGAAGTAATTAAAAATTTCCTTGCTAAATAAATGAACAATAACGGACAATTACCACGTAAGTGGGGATATATCTTTGGCATAACCGCTCTTGCAGCATTGGGAACCTGCATCGCCGGACTTATTTATAAAGAATATATCATAGCCTTCGCCACCGGACTTGTATTCGGTGTGCAAGTCTTTAATTTTATCAAGTGGAAAAGACAGCGATAAAGGAAATAAAAAAACTGAATACCGGAATCTTCTCCGGTTCGTTCAACCCGGTTCACATCGGCCATCTGGCTTTGGCTAACTGGCTGTGTGAATTTGCCGGCTTGGATGAAGTCTGGTTCGTCATCACTCCCCACAATCCGCTGAAAGACCGTAGCAACCTGATGGACGACCGGCTTCGATATGAATTGGTTGAGGCTTCCATTGCCGGATATCCTAAATTCAAGGCTAGTGATTTCGAGTTTTCTCTCCCCCAGCCTACTTACACCATCGACACGCTACGTGCACTTGAAAAAACATATCCCGACCGTCAGTTCCATTTCATCATGGGTGCCGATAACTGGGCTTTCATAAAACGGTGGAAAGAGTCTGACCAGCTGATCTCTAACTATCCAATCCTTGTCTATCCGCGTAAAGGATACGAGATACAGATCCCGTCCGATATTCCCTCCATCCGCAAAGTGGATGCTCCTTTAATGGAGATCTCCTCTACGTTCATCCGCGAATCATTGAAAGCCGGGAAGGATGTGCGTTTCTTTCTGCCGGAAGCGATACGAAACCATAAGTGCTTTTCTAATATATAATTAAGCAAACTACCACCCACATTTAGCCGATAAGTGAGAAAAGTTTTGTACTTTTGCGCCGTATTATACAAAATAATAGCGTAATGAATCTATTAGAACTGAGTGAACAGGAAATCATAAGACGCAATAGCATGGAGCAATTGCGCCAAATGGGGATAGAACCTTATCCCGCTGCCGAGTACGTAACAAACGCATATTCCAATGAAATAAAGGCATCCTTTAAAGACGATGCAGAACCTCGTCCCGTAAGTATTGCCGGACGTATCATGAGCCGCCGTATCATGGGAAAGGCTTCTTTCATGGAGTTGCAGGATTCTGAAGGCAGAATACAGGTTTATATCTCCCGCGATGATATTTGTCCGGACGAAAACAAAGATTTATATAACGTCGTTTTCAAAAAGTTGCTCGACATCGGAGATATTGTCGGAATCAAAGGCTTTGTATTCCGTACACAGATGGGTGAAATCTCCGTACATGCACAAGAGATAACAGTCTTGTCCAAATCACTCAGACCTCTGCCGGTCGTTAAGTACAAAGACGGTGTGGCTTATGACGGATTCAACGATCCTGAACTACGTTACCGTCAGCGTTATGTCGACCTGATCGTAAACGATGGCGTAAAAGATATTTTCCTGAAACGAGCAAAAGTGATCAAAACGATGCGCGCCGTACTCGACGAAGCCGGATATACGGAAGTAGAAACTCCGATCCTGCAATCTATCGCCGGTGGAGCAAGTGCACGTCCGTTTATCACGCATCATAACTCATTAGATATCGACCTCTATCTGCGTATCGCTACCGAACTGTATCTGAAAAGACTGATCGTCGGCGGTTTCGAAGGTGTTTATGAAATAGGCAAGAACTTCCGTAACGAAGGTATGGACCGGACACATAATCCGGAGTTTACCTGCGTGGAACTGTATGTCCAGTATAAGGATTATAACTGGATGATGAGCTTCACGGAACAATTGCTGGAAAAAATCTGTATGGCAGTCAACGGTACATGCGAAACTGTAGTCGACGGCAAGACCATCAGCTTTAAAGCACCTTTCCGCCGTTTGCCTATTCTGGAAGCAATCCAGGAAAAGACAGGCTATGACCTGAACGGCAAAAGCGAAGATGAAATCCGTTCAATTTGTAAAGAGTTGAAGATGGAGATCGACGATACGATGGGTAAAGGTAAGCTGATCGATGAAATCTTCGGAGAATTCTGCGAAGGCACATTCATCCAGCCGACTTTCATTATCGACTATCCGGTCGAAATGAGTCCGCTTACCAAAATGCACCGCAGCAAACCGGGATTGACCGAACGTTTCGAATTGATGGTGAACGGTAAAGAATTGGCGAATGCTTATAGCGAGCTGAACGACCCGATCGACCAGGAAGAACGCTTCAAAGACCAATTGCAATTAAGTGAAAAAGGCGATGATGAAGCGATGTTCATCGACCAGGACTTTTTACGTGCATTGCAATTCGGTATGCCGCCTACATCCGGTATCGGTATCGGTATCGACCGCTTGGTTATGTTAATGACAGGCCAGACAACGATCCAGGAAGTTTTATTCTTCCCACAGATGCGTCCGGAAAAAACAGTTAAGAAAGACGCTGCTGATAAATATGTAGCATTAGGAATCGATGAAGCTTGGGTTCCGGCATTACAAAAAGCCGGATACGTAACTGTTGACACTCTGAAAGAGTTAAATCCTAACAAGTTACGTCAGGAGCTTTGTGAAATGAACAAGAAGTATAAGCTGGAACTGCAAAATCCTGCGGCTGAAGAAGTTGAAGCCTGGATTGCTAATGCGGCCAAATAAAAGGGAATGCCATGAAATTACCCGGTAAAATTGCAATAATGGGAGGTGGTAGCTGGGCTACCGCCTTAGCCAAGATTGTTCTTTCTACACAGGATAGTATTAACTGGTATATGCGTCGGCAGGACCAGGTTGACGACTTTATAAAAACCGGACATAACCCCAGTTATTTGTCGGCTGTAAAGTTCGATACAGATAAAATAAACTTTTATACAGATATAAACGAGGTTGTCAAAGATTCCGATACACTGATCTTTGCAACCCCTTCTCCTTTCCTGAAACAGCATCTGATGAAAGTCACCACTCCGTTGAATGACAAATTCATCATCTCTGCCATCAAGGGAATCGTCCCGGACGAGAATATGTTGATTGCAGATTATTTCACGGAATATTACAATGTTCCGACGGAAAATATTGCTGTAATAGGCGGTCCGTGTCATGCAGAAGAAATCGCACTCGAACGGCTTTCCTACATCACATTGGCCTGCTCCAATATAGAGAATGCCCGGGCTGTCGCACACGTATTTCAGAATCCGTACTTAAACAACTATTGCTGCAAAGATGTTAGAGGAATAGAATATGCTTCTGTTCTAAAGAACGTATATGCAATCGTTGCCGGTATTTGTCACGGGATGAAATATGGCGATAATTTCCTGGCTGTATTTATTTGCAATGCGATCGAAGAAATGCGCAATTTCCTGAATTCCGTGCACAGCCTGGAACGCGACGTGACCGATTCTGTTTATCTGGGAGACCTGTTGGTAACAGCTTATTCCCGTTTCAGCCGTAACCGTACATTCGGCACCATGATCGGAAAGGGATATTCAGTGAAGATCGCCCAACTGGAAATGGAAATGATCGCCGAAGGATATTACGGAACCAAGTGTATTCATGAAATAAATGAAAAATATAAGGTAAACATGCCGATCCTGGATGCCTTATACGATATTTTATATGAAAGAAAATCGCCGACTACCGTCATACGGCAGTTGACAGAAACATTTAAATAGGTATGAAAAACATCAGTATTAACATCGACAAAGCACTGGGCACTGTTACAAAAGAACAGATCTATGCACAGGAAGCTAAGGCAAACGAATGTATTGCCACTTTACATAATGGGAACGGAGCCGGTAACGACTTTTTAGGCTGGTTAAACCTCCCCTCTTCTATCACGGATGCAGAATTGACAGACATCGAGAACACAGCCAATGTGCTTCGTTCAAAATGTGAAGTTGTTGTTGCTATCGGTATCGGCGGAAGTTACCTCGGAACAAAGGCGGTTGTTGAAGCATTGAACAATAGCTTCGATTGGTTGCAATCTGATCGTAAGAACCCGGTTATCCTGTATGCCGGACAAAATATTGGTGAAGATTACCTGTATGAACTGTGTGAGATCCTGAAGGGAAAACAGTTCGGTCTGATCAACATCTCCAAATCTGGTACGACAACAGAACCTGCTCTTGCATTCCGCATGTTGAAAAAACAACTGGAAGATGCTGTCGGTAAAGAAGAAGCTAAACATCGTATCGTTGCTATTACTGATGCTAAAAGAGGTGCTCTGCGTACTTTAGCAGATCAGGAAGGTTATAAGACATTCATTATCCCTGATAATGTGGGCGGACGTTTCTCTGTACTGACTCCGGTCGGTTTGTTGCCTATCGCCGTCGCTGGTATCAGTATCCGTGACTTAGTTGCCGGTGCTGTATCTATGGAAAAAGCGACTGGAATGAACGTTCCTTTCAATGAAAATATTTCTGCAATCTACGCTGCTACACGTAACGAATTATATAAGAGTGGCAAGAAGATCGAAATCCTGGCAAACTTCCATCCGAAATTGCATTACATCGCTGAATGGTGGAAACAGTTATACGGCGAAAGCGAAGGTAAAGACGGTAAAGGTATTTTCCCTGCTTCTGTCGACCTGACAACCGACCTGCACTCTATGGGGCAATGGATACAGGATGGCGAACGTACGATCTTCGAAACTGTTATCTCTGTTGAAACTCCTTCTCATAAGGTAGAAGTTCCGACTGACGAAGCAAATCTGGACGGATTGAACTTCCTTGCCGGAAAACGAGTGGACGAAGTAAATAAAATGGCAGAACTGGGTACTCAACTGGCACATGTCGACGGTGGTGTTCCTAACATCAAGATCACTATGCCGGAAGTAAATGCGTATTATATCGGCCAGTTGTTCTATTTCTTCGAAAAAGGTTGTGGCATCAGCGGTTATATACTGGGAGTCAACCCATTCGACCAGCCGGGCGTTGAAGCTTACAAAAAGAACATGTTCGCGTTGCTGAACAAGCCGGGATATGAAAAAGATAGCGAAGAGATCCGCAAAAAACTGTAATAGATAGTTATAAGTTAAATAAAAGGTGAAAGTCGGAGTTACGATACTTCCTACTTTCACCTTATTATCTTAACATTTAAAAACTCAGCCTATTAGCGGACAGTTCACTAAATATCTTTTTTATTTTATACCACTCAGTGCTTCTTTTGTAAATTGGGAATCTTTGACCGGATAATTGGACACAAATTGAAGTATTTCAGTCTTTACAAGAAATCCATTATCTAATTCTGTTTGCGTCATGGATGGTAGCATATAATCTCCAAATTGGCGATAAGCAATGACTTTCTCCATCGCAAGACTCTTCTCTACTTTCGTGCTTAGTATCCCTATCTTCCTAAATTCACCTACACTACTTTTGGCTACTATTAATCCTGTATTCTTGTCAATACAGCTTTTGACATTATTACTAAACACCAACTCAAAACAGGACTTTCCATCTACTACCAAATCACCGTATAATGTACAAGTATAACCTTTACAAGTGAAATCCTTTATTATATCTATTCCTCCTATTATTTCTTTGATTCTATAATTATCAAGCGGTTTAGCTTTTTTCTTCCCTTCTTTAAGCCAACCAATACCATTACTTACAACAGAAGAAGATGATACTTCCAAGTTTTTCAATGCTACAACTAACGTAACATCTGCTTTTGTGTAAACACTTGAAGACATAATATCCACTATACGAGTAATATGAGTGACTGATACCGTCTTACCTTTTTTGTTTATTGTTGTTGCCTTCGTTTCTATCAGGTAACTTCGAGGTGGATTCGCAGCCATCTTATCCAAACCTGTCGACTTTAAGTGCCATTGTATAACCTGTTCGGCTGTAGTGAAATTCTCCGGATTATCGAATACAAGTTCGGCCTCATTTGCCAACTCTGCTTCTTGCTCTTTTTCTATCGCCTCTTTCATTTCCTGAGTCAACTCCGGCATTTGAGCAGTCATTCCTAGTTTTAATTTTTTGATCGCATCCTCTGGGTAAATAGTTGCAACAGAATAGTCATTATTAACCTCTATTATTTCCAAGTCGGCAATAATACTTCCTTCTTTTTTTATTTTCTTTTTGGTGACCGGATGGATTATATATCCGGCGTCTGAATATACAGAAAGAACATCGCCTACTACAACTTTAGGAGAAGTAACATCCAAATAGACTTTATTATCTTCAATGCTGATAATATACCCTTGAATAACTTGTTGAGCTTTTGCCATTACAATAAAAATGGCTAAGAGCATCAGAATAATTGTTTTTCTCATCCTTTTTATAACATTAAAATATTAATCGAATCCCTAACCCATTTCCACTTGTTGTAAAATCCAGATGCCAGTCAGCAGTTTTCTCCTGAGATCTATTATAGTCTTTCACTATATTCTTTATTGATCGATTGGATGAAATACAACATAAAGTTAAACCTGTTATCCCTACTAAAACGCATCCTCCAATAACACAACCGACCGTTGTCCCTTCAGTATCTGACAATCCAGCCACAGCACCCGCTACAGCTCCACCTGCAATACCTACAGTTAAAATTCCAAATCCCCAGGCTTTTGTTTTTTTAGCACTTTTATATCTAAAAAATAGATCCTGACGATCTGTAAAAAGCATCTGTATGCCATCTTTGTCCAAAGCCTCTGTTCCCAGATACAGCTTAGAACCACGAGATGCCAGATTTTGACCATAATTACCAAAACCACCAGCACTACCAACGACCTTTTTATCTATATCTCCACTAAAAAACTGATCCAGATTACGCCCAATTATCAAAAAGGCTTTCTGGATAGCCTTCCCTGTTATTGTTTGTTTGAATCCATCTGCCCCTCCATTGATTTCGGCTCCTCCTAATGCACCATATTCTAGAGCCAATTGAGCTTTACCTTGTGCTTTTCCAGTCCCACTTGTCATAAAAAGGACTTCTCCTGTTTGTAAATCCACTACACGTGTACTTATGTTTACAGCAGCTTTCAAGTTACCCATTTGCATATTTGAGGCATATTGGGCACCAACATTCTTACCAGTTGCCATCCCTATAGCTCCCATAACAGAAGCCAAAGGTATTCCCGTACGAATATTCACAACATCAGGCTTTTGCATCGTAACCTGGATTATATAACGTGCTCCTACAATCTTCCCCCTTTGAATTGCAGTCGAAGGATCAATTGCATTACCCGCAAGATCCACTTCGTCCAATTGCGCATTCAAAACACTACGATCCAATAATCGAACTTTATTATTCATTAATAATTGCTCCATTAAGACATCAGCAACATAACCTCCAAAATGACCAGAATTGACAACATCATTTATTTCTGCCGGTGCAATAACAACAGCTATCCTATCATCATTTTCCATACTCGTATTACTATTCGCAGGATTTTTTTTGTAGGCCGACATATCTGAGTTTGAAGAAACAGATAATGTAACAGGGGAACTATTATCGATTTTCTTTGTTGCCTTTTCTATTAGCTGTACTACCTGACCTGCTTTTATTTTATTAAGAGAAGACGGATCATGTGCTAGAGCTATTGAATAATCAGCATATATACTACTGATCACCATTTTACAAATTAGTTCATCTGCTTTTTTGACTCTTTGCTTAGTAACAGGATGAGTCATATAACCTCCGGCTACATAAACGCCTAATTCATCACCTACACTTATTACCGGAGAAGTCAGGTCTACATAAATCTTTTCTCCTTCAATATTAATAATATATCCTTTGTTTTTTTGGGCACAGATGAAAGTGCAATTAAACAATAAGACTAACAATAAATAAAAATATACTCTTTTCATATCTTTCTGAATTATAATAAATTTGACTACTAAAGGAAGAACTACTATCTCATAAAATAATATCAAAAGTCAGATTTGGTCGGGATACTCAGAGAATTTATATCAGGGCCATTCTATACAGTCATCATATACCAATTTATTCTATTTCCAAACAGAATAAAGAATAGAGTTCTGTTAAAGCTTGAGTTTCTATACCCTTGTAAGCACTCCCCAATTCTGATGGGATAAACTTACCGTTACTCTTAGCAAAAAACATACAAAGACATTTAACTTTCCTGTTTGCTAAATAAATTACATTTAATGTGAAATCATCTTCTCTTTCGATCAATTTGTTAGGTATGAGTTTTCCTGTGATATTGCACATTTTCAGTTCTTCTGATGCCATATTACTAAATTTTGAATGAGTTCGATTAGAACTCATTCTTTTTTTGCAGCCTTTAGTAATCTTGATATACAAAAAAATCAATTTAGGTCTCCCCCTTGGAATAAAAATCATCGTTTGACAGTTATTTTTAAGTCAAACAGGGTATTTATTTAGATTTATTCATTAGTTTTACGGCAACATTAACAGAGTTCTAATCGAACTCTGTTCAAAATTAAAAGCCGTTAATATACGCCTTTCGCGATATATCAACGGCTATTTTATAGTACGACTTAACTAGCCTACCAAATCCGATACTATTAAACGGAAATAAATTAAATTTATCAAATACTATATTTTTTACATTCTATACCGTATTCCAGCCATTGCAGTCCCCATATGACCGAAACCGACTTCGACAAATCCGGCTATCTGCCGTCCCAGTTCAATACCGATCGGGGAAACCTGATACATAAAGAATGCTTTCACCTTTGTTTCTTCATCCGGACGATTCTCTTCGTTGATAAAAGAGGCTTTGGCCGTAGCAATAGCGACACCTGCATTCAAACGTGAATATAACGTGACAAAGTTGTAGTTATACCAATTATACTTAAAAGAAGGACAGATGGAGTGGAAAGAACTTACGAAGTCTCCGACAATCTTTTCATTCGCAATAATACGCTTGTCGCTATTTGTATAAGAATATACCAATCCAATCCCCCAATCCTCATCCGGATAAAAGATATAGCTGATATTCAGTGCTCCGAACTTGCCTTTATCATCATACAAATTGACCGATTCAGTCGATGGGTCGAAATAATTCTCATAATGATGTAACAAGTCGACTACCGGCAGACCACCGTAACTCAAAGAAACTTCATGCTGCAGATCCGTCCAGTCCTGAGCTTTGCTCTGAAAACAGAAAGCAAACAGCATCATCGATAACAATAGTAAACTCTTCTTCATACTCATCAGTTTTTAATCGTTATTACCGCACCCTGTTTTTACGGGTTGTTCACATCAAAGATAGGAAATAAGAATAAGAAATTTCGTAACTTTGCAAAGATATATATAAGAATATGAACAGAATGATACAAGAAGCTATCAACCGTTATCTGCTAAGAACTAAGCAGAATTGCCTCTCTCCCAAAGCTGTACTTTTCGATATGGATGGTGTCTTATACGACTCTATGCGTTTTCATGCCCGCGCCTGGCATGAAACAGCCATGAACCATCACCTGCAGGCTGTAGAAGAAGACTTTTACATGTATGAAGGACGTACCGGAGACAGCACTATCAACGAACTATACCAACGTACTTTCCAGCGCAATGCGACCGAGAAAGAAAAGAAAGAAATATACGAAGAGAAAGCAACATTTTTCAACCGGTACAATGACGGGAAAGCGATGACCGGGGCAGCAGATGTCCTAGCTGCAGTTAAAAACTCGGGCTTACAGACGTTAGTCGTTACCGGTTCCGGACAACATAGTCTTATCAATAAGCTGGAACATACTTATCCGGGATATTTCACACGCGAGAAGATGGTAACGGCCTTTGATGTAAAATACGGAAAGCCTCATCCCGAACCTTACCTGATGGGGTTGCAGAAAGCCGGAGTAAGGGCTAATGAGGCATTTGTCGTAGAGAATGCCCCGATGGGGGTAGAAGCCGGTGTCGCTGCCGGTATTTTTACGATTGCAGTCAATACAGGACCGCTGCCGGATAAAGTATTGCTGGATGCGGGGGCAAACCTGTTGTATCCGGATATGACAAGTCTGGCAAAGGATTGGAATAATATTATGGAATGTATTAAGAAATCGGGCAATTAGCACAGACAATTATTTTCAAAACAAAAAAGCGATGTTCACCGGATAATCACCGATAAACATCGCTTTCATAACGAATGAATATTCGTAAATTATTTATTTCACAAAATCCGCATTGTTCAGGAAGTCGAAACTTTCCTGGCAACTAGCTACCGGATCGTTATTGGTATATTGTTCAACTTCAACATACCAGTCTTTTACGTTATTAGCATACATCTGGTCGAAAATCGGTTTGAAATCGATCTTGCCGCTGGCACCAATTTCCTTGTCATCCTTGATATGGATAGTCTTGAACTGGCTGGGGCGAGCTTTCAGATAAGCAACAGGGTCGGCACCGCCTTCTTTCACCCAATAAACGTCCATCTGGAAGAATACATGATTCGGACTTACGTTATCCAACAGGAAGTCGTAGATCAACTGATCGCCAATTTTACGGAATTCGAAGTTATGGTTGTGATACCCGAAAGCAATACTGGCAGCTGCAGTCTTATAACCAACCGTATTGAAATAATCGCAATACATCTTCAGGTCATCCAATGTCGTTTCATCATTTACCGGCATCCAAGGCTGAACCATATATTTTACGCCAAGTTCGTTATGAGCATCGATCGCCTGATCCCACCAGCTCATTACTTCTGCTTCCTTTTCTTTGGTAAAAGCTTGTCCCAGATGGGCACTTGTACACTTCATACCAAGATCATTACACATTTTCTTGAATTCGGCCGGGGCCATACCATAAATCTTACCATTGTCATAACCGGCTGTTTCCAGATTTGTATATCCTATTTTGGAAGCTGTTTCCAAAACCTTCTGAATACCTTCGTCTTTTACAAGGTCTCTTAAAGAATACAACTGTAAACCGATATGTTTCTTCGATTTTTCGGCACAAGAAGATAATAACTGAGGTGCAACTAAACCTCCTGCAAGCAACAATGAAGCTTGCTTCAAAAAGTTACGTCTGTTCTGCATAGTACTAAAAATTAAGTTTGATTGAGAATTTGTACAAAAGTAAGACTATATTTGATGGATTCTAACATTATTTCGTTAAAATCCATCAAAAAGACCACTTTTGATTATCTATGCATCATTCGTTGCATCTTCATGTATCGATATTGTTTTATTATCAGTTTCCGGCTGCGCATGATCTGATACCTGTAAATCATACAGGAAGTAATAAAATAGACTCCGGCCTGCACCCAAAGCGTACGGTATTCGTGAGCTACTTCATTCAATGTAGCTCCTGCCGTATTGATACGGATAAACCCTTGTATCCCAGGCGTGGAAGGGAACAAATAGCCTATTGCTTTCCAGAACGGAGGAATCGCTTCCTTGGGCCAGGACACACCGGAAATAAACAACAGGATCACCGAGGTAAATACAAATACCAGCATCGGCGATTCGCGGCTTGTCATGAAACCGGATAATGTCATAGACAAAAAGATAGAAGCAAACAAATAAGGCAAAACAAACAACATGACAGTCCACGGTTCCCCTACCTGCGGCAATGAGAATAATTTCGGGACCACAGCCAATGCCCAGATACAAACGACCACATATAATAATATATAGGTAAGCGATTTTCCGAATACGATACGTAATGTCCCGTTAAAATGACGGCTGATAGGGACCAGGCTGTGAAAACGATTTTTCTCCCGCGCCGTTCCTCCCAACATACCAATTCCCAGAATCAGTGTCTGCTGGATAACCAGAATCAGGATAGCCGGTACAAGGAAACTGGCAAACCCGTTCTGCGAATTAAATAAAGCGACCGATTCATACGGAATAGGGTTGATCGTAATCTTCTCCTGTTCTATCGTCGACGACGGGTTGTTCTGTGCCCGTAACTCCTTTCCTATCTCAAGTGAGACTTCGGTGGTAGCCAACAGGAACGCTTTATAAAACAGCAAAGCACTCATATCGCAATAAAGCGAAACGGTCGCCTGCTTTCCTTTATGTGTATTTTTACTGAACTCACTGGGAAAATACAATATCCCGTATGCCTTCTTCTCATCCAGCATCCGCTTTGCTTCTTCCATATCCGCACATACGGCAACCACCTTCACATCGGCCGTCGCATCCACCTTACGGATATATTCGCGGCTCAGATACGAGTCCGACTGGTCCACCACTACCATCTTGGCATCATGCACCACTTCGTTATTGTAAATAAAGGCATACAGTAACGGATAGACGAACGGAACCAGGAAGAAAAAGATCATTACTCCCGAGTCTTTGAAGACGTTCTTCAGCTCGTCTTTCCAGATAAAAAAGGTATCCTGAATGCCTTCTTTGATTATATATCGTAAACGATGTTCTCTTTTCATTACTTTCAGTTTTACGGAATATACTTAAAGTACAGCAATGCATTTTTGAGATGTTTTCCGATCAGGAACGGCAAGATCAGAAAACCGATCAACCAGGCATACTCAGTCCATGAATAAAACAGGTCTCTCCCATTCAATGCCTGATCCACATAGATCAGAAAATAATGACGAAGGGGAAATAAGGTACTCAAAGCCTGCAATGTCGGGTCCATACCCAGAACCGGAAAGGAAAAGCCGACAATTGAAAAAGCGATCATACCGAACAAACTGGCAAAACTCAGTCCCAGACGTAAAGTCGGCAATGCCCCGATCATAAATACACCTACAGCCTGCGAGGCAATGACCAGCAGGAACAAAGCAACGATCATCGGCATCCATCCGCTATTCAACGGGAACGCATTAAAACCATATAGAGCGGAACAGCACAATAAAGCTATTACCGTGAAAATAACCGTTTGCGGCAAAAGTTTCCCCAACAGACTTAATGTAAACGAGTTGCCTCCGGTCTGTAACCATTGACGGGCTGTCGAGTATTTCAGTTCCGTTCCGATACTGAAAACCGTCACCAGAAAGATCATCAGCTGGAGCACACCCGGCAAAATCGTATTATTCAGGTAAACGGAATAGTTCAGCCAGGGATTACCGAGCGCATGTGTATCTACAACCACAGGTTGAAGTTGCCCCATGATCTGGTCGGTCGTATATCCTTTCGCCAGTCCGGTCTGCAAACCGACCGAAGCACCTGCCAGAACGGACATTGTCTTCATATCCCTGAAAAGCAGGGAAGCAGCGATCAGATAAGTTCCGTTCGTATAAAAAGACAACGTCGGTTGTTTTCCTGTAGTCGCTTCCACGGCAAATTCTTTCGGTATATAGAAAATTCCATATACATTTCCTTTTTGCATTTCCCGGCGTGCATCATCGAATGTCGCAGTCTTATAAACAACCTCTGTCTGCTCAAAAGCATCCAGCTGCCGGATCAGGTTACGGGAAGTGGCAGAACCATCCATGTCGACCACTGCGATCGGCAAATTGGTTGGCAGCCCCTCCTGCATCAGTGACAGGAAGAAGACGACACAGAGAACCGGAGCGATCAGCATACAGAAGAAATAGATCGGCTTCGATGTCAGCCGGTGTATCTCCCGCTTCGCTACATTCCAGATACTATGTAAACTCTGCTTCAGGGTCATAATATTTCGTTTCCTTTTTTCTTCATTACAACAGACATGCCGGGACGCAGATCAGCGATTTTCTCCTGCGGACGTGCACGCACCTCGAAAGTCTTAGAGTCGAACTGTCCGGTTGTCTTTGTCGCTTTCCAGGCAGCATACGATCCCATATCTTTCATATAATATACTTTCAGTTTTACAGGCTTATTGTCGAGTGCCGGTATAAAAGCATTCAGTTCCGATCCGATCTTGATATCTTTCAACAGGTCTTCACGCACACTGAATGACACCCACATATCGTTCAGGTCTGTTATATTCATGATCGGCGCACCGGTTCCGACCAACTCTCCCACTTGTGGGAAACGTTCGGATACTTCACCGTCGATCGGTGAAACCAAAGCCGACTCTTTCAGATAAGACTCCACTTCGGCTACAGCACCGCCAGCCTGCTGAACCAGGGCGGCAGCCGCTGCTTTGTCTTCCGAACGGGCACCGTCCATTGCCATATCATACTGTGACTTTGCCGCTTTCTCCGTGGCTACCATCGCCTTATAATTCGCTTCCGCCTCATCTCTTTTCTGGGCAGACATAACGCCTTTTTCATACAGATTCTGAACACGGGTATACGATTTCTTTGCTATTTCAAGACCGGCCTGTGCTTTCTGCCACATTTCATAAGCTCCGGCTATTTCCTGTGCACGAGCTCCTTTGATTGCTTTGGCATTCTGCGCTTCAGCCGCTTTCTGAGCAGCTTCCGCCTGTTGCAATTTTGCCAGCACCTCCGGCGTATTCAGATAAACCAGTGTGTCACCGGCTTTTACTTTATCTCCTTCGTCAAAACGATATGATTCGATCCGTCCGGGAACTTTCCCGGAAATACGGACCTGATTGGCTTCAGCCTGCCCCATAATAATATCATCAGGAGGAGTAAGCAAAAAGAAACCGGTCAATGCGACTAATCCGATCACGACCAATACCGTGATAAATGCCAACATCATGTTGCTGATCGAAAACTTTTTATTCTCGTTCATCTTTGTATATTTTTATTGTTATTACTTCTGTTTATCTACCGAGAGATTACCCATTGCTTTCGACAGGTAAACTTCCGTTAATTTCACCTCTATCTGAGCATCGATCAGACTGGAGCGTGCCGAAACCCAGGCGGTCTGCGCTTCCATCAGATTCAGTGCCGGAATAACACCTTCTTCAAAGCCCAGATTGGCATGACGAAGGTTCTCTTCCGCATTTTCCATGTTACGGGAAGAAGCCGTCAGTTTCTTATTGGCTTCATTCACCTTATAGACGGATTGGTTCACTTGCAATTCAACCTTCTCACGCGCTTCCATTAGTTGTAACATCTGGATACGTGTTTCGGCACGAGCGGCATTCCGTTTGTAACTACCTTCCCACCAACCGGACAGGGGTACTTTTACCATTACACCGACATTGAACATTCCGGCAAATTCATTTTTAAAGCCGTTGAATGCATTCGGGTTCGTTACCAGATAGTTTGCCGACAGAGCGACATTGGGCAACATATCCGCTAAAACGATGCGTTCTTTTTTCTGATAGATCTTTGTTGCCAGTTCCAGGCTTTTCAGTTCATCGCGATTGGCAAAAGCTTCATTCACATTCGCAACGGCATCATTGGAATGTACAGGGAAGTTCTCTATATTTTCATCCGCCAGTGCCAATGGCTCGTCGAGAGGCAATCCGCAAATTTGGGCCAGCAACATACGTGACAAGGCGAGTCCGTTATCCACTTTTGTCTGTGCCATTTCCGCCTCATTCAGCTTCACCTTCACAGAAAGGCCATCCGCCTGTGTGGCAACACCTTCTGTAATCATGGCAGTCACATCGCTATCCATTTTACGAAGCAGTCCGACATAGGCATCCGCCAACTTCTTCTTATTGACCAAAGAGATCACTTGCCAGTACGTTTCATCGGTTTTATAAATGACTTCCTGCAATTGGAGATCGTTCATCGACTCTGCCAACTCACGCGCATATTTGGTAATTTGATTATAGGATACGATCTTCCCTCCCATGAAAACGGGTTGAACCAGCGAAACACCTCCTACCCAGATATTCTGTACATCCAGATGCTGCATCTCATCTACTCCTCCCATCAATTGTCCGAAAACAGGAAGTTGGGCAATCGGCCCCAAGGCAGAACCGAGTTTGGCACTTAAAGCATCCATGTCCAGCAGATTGATATCTTTCTGATTCCACATATAACCTCCCATCGCGGAAAGTTGCGGGAAATATTTGGTAAAAGCTGCCTTCTTTTCTTCATTCGCCGCCTTTACCTTTTCGCCGGACATTTGCAATTCCTTATTATTCTGAATAGCTAAGTTTCGACATTCTTCCAATGTCAATGTCTGTTGGGAATTAGCATAACCAGACCAGACCAACAATCCTACTAATACGATAATCCGTTTCATCTTTTTATTGTTTTTTCATCCGGAGATTTTATTTTAACCACTAAAACAATTTATCACCCTTATTCATAATAAAAAACAACTGGTTATCTCCTATTGTTTATATTCGATAAACCTATAATCTTCGTACACAAACAAAAGTACGACTTTCCGATGCAAAAGTACTGGTTTACTTTAAATATAAAATTGAATTAATTCAATTAAAGATGCGCTTTTTCAGCTTGCAGTACCATGCATTACTGATCCCCATATACTGAGCAATATACTTGTCGGGGACACGTTGCATGATCCACATGTAGTGATTATAAAGATATTTGATGAATTCTTCAGCCGTACAGGACTGACGGATGGCGAACATGGAGTAAAGTTTTGATATAATAGTCAGCATCGCATTCTGGTAGTACGATGCAAATAACGGATAACGCAGGGATAAGTCTTCGATATGGGTACGTGACAACCGTAACAGTTCACCGGATTCCAGCGCTTTGATCTCGAACTCGGAAGGCGCCTGAGTAAAATACCCGATAGCAGACAGGAAAGGATACAGATAGTCAGATGAAAAGCCGGTTACGCATTCATCCCCCTTTTCACTTACATATAAATTAATGAATAGTCCTTTATTGATAAAATAGGCATCCTGGCATATTTCGCCGGTGCGGAGCAGATAGTCTCCTTTATCGACAGCAATCACTTTTGTGATATTACTGAGTTCGCCTACAAAAACCTCATCACGGGCCAGAGATTCCGGAAGATCCGCTAAAAGTTTTGCTAAATGGCAATCTGTCTCCATCGTTAATCTTCCAACGTAAAGCTTTTCTTTCCGATATGGTTACCATCAATAAATATATCGACCCGGTAAGTTCCCGGAGACAGGAACTCTTCAATATCCCAGTACATCGTAACCGGATATTCTTCTCCATCGTATTCGATCAGCTTCTTCATGGAATAGTTGATATCTTTTCCTTCAAAAGGAAAAACATCGGCACGGCTCTTTACCAGCACGTCGTCGTCCGGCTTCAGGATACGTACATAAACAGTCTTCTCTCCAACGGGAGCAGTAATATTTTTCGCAATACGGAAGTCCACAACGAAACGTTCCATCCGTTTGATCTTCTTCGCCAGCTTTCCACGCGAATTGACCGGAGTAACCGTTATACCTGTAGCATCCAGGCGGCTTGCCAACGTAACGCGTTCGGATAGCTTCTCTTTCTCTTTCTTCAAGGTAGCAGCCTGTGAAGTGGCACGCTGATATTTTTGAACGGCTTCTTTTTTCTCTACCTGCAATTGTTCATTCGCTCTGTTCAAAGAGTCGATCTGCACAACATAATTACGCATGATCTTACGAAGCGTTTCCAGTTCTTTCTTCAAACGGGCTATTTCCTTGGTATTTGTCGCTTTTACCGTGCGAAGCTCTTCCATCAAACGCTGAACTTTCGCCTGCTCCGTAGATAACAGACTCATCAATGAGTCATTACCGACTTTGAATTGGTAACCCTCATATTGCATAGAGAGTTCATTGAACTCGTCTTCAAGCGTTTGCTTATCCAGATCATAAGCCTCGACCAAGTCAGTCATCTGCTGCTTTTGCTGATAAATATAGTAAGCGGCACCAGCGATAATCAATATCAAAATGACCACTGCCATGATCAATAATGAGAGCTTATTTATTTCTTTTGCTTCTTTCTTTTCTGTATCCATACGGTTCCTTCTAAAAATGAACGTACAAAGGTAATGTTTAATCAGATGTATTAAAACATATCCTGACCGTTTATACATTTTTTAAGAACTTAACCATTCTTTCAACAAATATGAAACGGTTTTAGCTCCGTCCGGAAGAACAATTCATTCTATTGGGTTTTCCTGTGCTATTTATAGCAGCAGATTATTTCCCCATGCGGGTGGGGATTATTACCCATCTAAGTGGGGAAAAATCCCCACCCGCATGGAAATTCTGCTTCACAGCAATAAAACTTTTGTGAAATCATAAAAAATATATTGAAATTCCCCTATCGATTCCCTATATATACAGCAAGCGCTGTACAGATTTTCTAAATAAAATTACTATCTTTGCCGCACTCAATTAAATAATAACACTGCATGCACGAGAAACTTATTATTCTTGATTTCGGCTCGCAAACAACGCAATTGATTGGCCGCAGGGTCAGAGAATTAAACATGTATTGCGAGATCATTCCCTACAACAAATTCCCGCATGATGCTACAGATGTGAAAGGTGTGATCCTTTCAGGAAGTCCTTACTCCGTTTACGACGAAAATGCTTTTAAGGCTGACTTGAGTGAAATTCGTGGCAAGTATCCGGTTTTAGGTATTTGTTATGGGGCTCAGTTTCTGGCTTACACATCCGGAGGCAATGTAGAACCGGCCAACTCCCGCGAGTATGGACGTGCGAATCTATCGTATATCAACAATGAAGATCCTCTGCTGAAAGGCATCGATACGGGTTCCCAGATATGGATGTCACATGGAGATACAATTACCGTATTACCTGATCACTTTAAGGTTATAGCCAGCACGGACGATGTGAAGGCTGCAGCTTATCATGTGGAAGGCGAACAGACATGGGGAGTACAATTCCATCCGGAAGTATTCCACTCTACAGACGGAACCAAATTACTGGATAATTTCCTGAATATCTGCGGATGTGCCAAAGACTGGACTCCAGCCTCTTTCATCGAATCGACTGTTGCTGAACTGAAAGAGCAGTTGGGTGACGACAAAGTAATCCTTGCCTTATCGGGCGGTGTGGATTCTTCCGTTACAGCCGTATTGCTGAACAAGGCAATCGGTAAAAACCTCACTTGTATCTTCGTCGATCACGGCTTGTTGCGCAAGAACGAGTTTGAGAACGTGATGAAAGATTACGAGCATTTGGGATTGAATGTGATCGGGGTAAATGCAAAAGAGAAATTCTATAAAGCGCTGGCCGGAGTGACCGAGCCGGAACAGAAACGTAAAATCATCGGTAAAGGTTTTATCGATGTATTCGACGAAGAAGCCCATAAACTGAAAGATATCAAATGGCTGGGACAAGGCACGATCTATCCGGACGTAATCGAGTCTTTATCCATTACTGGTACCGTGATCAAGAGCCATCACAACGTGGGTGGCCTGCCGGATACCATGAAACTGAAGCTGGTGGAACCGCTTCGTCTCCTTTTCAAAGATGAAGTCCGCCGCGTCGGTATCGAGATGGGTATGCAGCCGCACCTGATCAAACGCCATCCGTTCCCCGGTCCGGGTTTGGGTATCCGTATTTTAGGCGATATAACACCAGAAAAAGTACGTATCCTGCAGGATGCCGACGATATTTATATGTCACTGATGCGCGAATGGGGTCTTTACGACAAGATCTGGCAGGCCGGAGTAATCCTGCTCCCGATCCAGTCGGTCGGAGTAATGGGTGACGAACGTACCTATGAAAATACCGTTGCTTTGCGTGCCGTAACATCAACCGATGCCATGACAGCCGACTGGGCACAACTACCTTACGATTTTCTGGCTAAAGTATCCAACGAAATCATCAATAAGGTAAAAGGTGTAAACCGCGTTGTGTATGACATCAGTTCCAAACCACCAGCAACAATCGAGTGGGAATAAAATCAACAGAAGGATAATCTAATCAACTTAATAATTTTAGGAGGAATACGATGAAACAAGATATGATCGTTATTTTAGACCTGGGAAGTCATGAAAATACGGTATTGGCAAGAGCTATCCGTGCATTGGGAGTTTATAGTGAAATTTATCCTCACGACATCACTGTCGGGGAATTGAAAGCTCTCCCGAACGTAAAAGGTATCATCATCAACGGTGGTCCTAACCATGTGATCGACGGCGTTGCTATCGATGTAGACCCTGCTATTTATTCTATGGGCATTCCTGTCATGGCTGCCGGTCACGACAAAGCTTTATGCGAAGTTAAATTGGATGAATTTACCAATGATATAGAAGCGATCAAGAAAGCTGTCAAATCTTTTGTTTTCGATACTTGCAAAGCGGAAGCCAACTGGAATATGACAAACTTTGTCAATGACCAGATTGAACTTGTCAGACGTCAGGTTGGTGATAAAAAAGTATTATTGGCCTTATCGGGCGGAGTTGACAGTTCGGTTGTTGCCGCACTGCTTCTGAAAGCTATCGGGGATAAACTCGTTTGCGTACATGTAAACCACGGTTTGATGCGTAAAGGTGAATCGGAAGATGTAGTTGAAGTATTCAGAAACCAGTTGAACGCCAACCTGATATACAAAGACGTGACCGATCGTTTTCTGGATAAACTGGCAGGTGTTGCCGATCCTGAAGAAAAGCGTAAGATTATCGGCGGCGAATTTATCCGCGTATTCGAAGAAGAAGCACGCAAACTGGACGGCATAGATTATCTGGCTCAGGGTACTATTTATCCGGATATCGTGGAAAGCGGAACAAAGACAGCCAAGATGGTGAAGTCTCACCATAATGTAGGTGGTCTGCCTGAAGATTTACAATTCGAACTGGTTGAACCGCTGCGTCAGTTATTCAAAGACGAAGTTCGTGCTTGCGGTCTGGAACTGGGCTTGCCGTACGAAATGGTTTTCCGTCAGCCGTTCCCTGGTCCTGGCTTAGGTGTACGTTGTTTAGGGGCTATCACTCGTGATAGACTGGAAGCTGTTCGTGAAGCCGATGCGATTTTGCGTGAAGAGTTCCAGCTTGCCGGTTTAGACAAGAAAGTATGGCAGTATTTTACTGTTGTACCTGATTTCAAATCAGTAGGCGTACGTGATAATGCCCGTTCCTTCGACTGGCCTGTTATCATCCGTGCTGTCAACACCGTAGATGCTATGACTGCAACAATCGAACCGGTTGACTGGCCTATCCTGATGAAGATCACGGACCGTATCCTGAAAGAGGTGAAAAACGTAAACCGCGTTTGCTACGATATGTCCCCGAAACCGAATGCTACTATCGAGTGGGAATAATCGATACAAACATCTTATAACAATAAAGCCCGGTCTTGAAATCTGAACCGGGCTTTATTATATTTCAGAATAGAACATCCCTTATTGACAACCGGACTCTCCCTGCTTTATCTCTTTTATTACCCGACAAGGATTACCGACAGCCAGTACATTCGACGGAATATCTTTCGTCACTACACTTCCGGCACCGATGACAGCATTATCGCCGATAGTCACTCCCGGTAAGACAGAGACTCCCGCACCGATCCACACATTATGACCGATCGTTACCGGACGGGCATATTCAAGTCCCCGGTTCCGCTGTTCCACATCCAATGGATGCCCAGCCGTATAAATACCAACATTCGGGGCAATAAAGGCATTATCGCCGATACAGACTTTTGCCCCGTCCAGAATAACCAGGTTCACATTCGCATAGAAATTCTCTCCTACTTCGATATTATATCCGTAGTCGCAGGCAAAAGGGGGCTCAATAATCAGACTATCACCTGTTTTACCCAATAAGAGCTTTAACAACTCTGCCTTTTCTGTTTGTTGTGAAGGGCGCAGGCGATTGTAATCGTAAAGTAACTCTTTCGCCTTTTCACGGTCAGCCAATATCTCTGTATCATAATTGGCATCATACAATAACCCCTGACGGCATTTTTCCTTTTCAGTCATTATTTACATCTTTATGTTTTCCGCAAATATAGGAGATTTATTTCAGCTTACGAGGACTTTCTCTTTTCCGCCAGAAATTTTCAATTTGTTCCAGTGAAACACCTTTTGTTTCCGGAACATAGAAATACCCCCAAATCAACGCAAGAAAAGCAACTCCTCCATAGAACCAAAAAGCACCTGCCGGATTCCCCAGATTTTCACCATCCATTATTATTTCTTTTCCGGGTATTGTCAATGCTTTTACAATTTTAAAGAAAGTAAATGAAACGATGCTGTTGAAAAGCCAAACAGACAGCGAGCCGAGAGAAGCTCCTAACCCGCGTAATTTTAAAGGGAATATTTCTGAAATAATAAGCCAGCCTAAAGGACCTATACTGATCGCAAAAAAAGCGACATAACAGAATATAAGCAAAATAGCCACCCATTTTACCGAATCGCCCAACTGATTTACAAAAACAAAGCATAACCCCAGGATTAAAAGAGATACGACAATCCCTGACAATCCGATAAAATAAAGCTTTCTTCTTCCCAAGCGATCTACAAAATAAACAGATACAACCGTGAAAATAACATTGACCACCCCAACTCCCACAGAAGCCCAAATTGCCGCAACAGTCCCGTCAAAACCTGCCATCAAAAAGATCTTAGGACTATAATAGATCACTGTATTGATCCCGACAAACTGCTGAAAGAACATAATCCCTATACAGATGATCAGAGGGGTTCTCAACCAGGGTTGCAAAAGTTCTTTCCATCCGGATTTTTCCGTTTCGCTTCTTTTTATTTCCTCTTGCATCTGTTGAAAAGAATCCTTTGCCTGTTTTTCTCCTTCTATTCTTTTCAAAATACGGATACTTTCGCTATGCCTTCCCTTCGACATCAGCCAACGGGGAGTCTCAGGCATAAAGATCATACCCACAAGCAATATACAGGCTGGAATAACTCCCACATAGAACATTGGTCTCCAACAAGACATATCACCTTCATCTGCAAAATATAAATCTGATAAATAAGAAACCAAAACCCCAATTGTAACCATCAACTGAAACATTGAAACAAGCATTCCCCTCACTTTGGCTGGCGAAATTTCTGCAATATACAAAGGGACGGCAAAAGAAGAAACCCCAATCGCTATTCCCAGAAAAAGACGAGCCAGAACCAAATTCCAGGCATCAACCGCAACTCCGGACCAAATTGCCCCTACAGCAAAGATTACGGCAGAGGCTAAAATTACTTTTTTACGTCCTAAACGGTCTGTCAACCTACCACAAAACAAAGCACCTAAGATTGCCCCCAGCAAACCTGCCGACGTAATCAGTTCTATCATATTATTGTCTATTCCAAAATCCTTCTGAAAAAATGGAATGGCTCCCGAAATCACACCCGTATCAAAGCCGAAAAGTAAACCTCCGGTCGCCGCAATCATCGCTATGATATAAATCAACATCTTATTATGCTCTGTTTTCATGGTATTCAAATTATATATAAAATCCCTTTATGGAATAAATCGTCTCCAATATTCCTCTTTTATTTGTGGAGAAGGAACAAATAAAAAAGTCTCCGGGTCTTCTTCAAATGTACAATAAATAGATTTATCTTTTTTTATCCCTAATTCCAAATAATCGGCAGGAGACTTACATATCAGTTCCGACGGTTGATAGGCTGGATTCTCCAACCATTGAATCTCATTCAATTCATCAAAAACCGGATACCAGGCTATTCCGTTATGTTTTCTTACCCCCTCATAAACGAAACCATATTCCCGATCGCACCAGGCACCAAAAGTAAGCGGTTTATCCGGATTGGCACTGATAGTCGCATGTGCCCAATAAGGAGGAACAATAACTACATCACCCGGATTGGCATAAACTGCAAAACAACGCCCCGGATTATCTTCTGCATATTCCTGCATATAAATAATTGCTTCACCGGACCATATCTCATACACCTCAGGAGTAGACCAGTTACTGAAAGAAGAAACTTTATGGATATGTCCCTGACTCCGGATAGGCTCTATCCCCAGCTTTCCGGTAGCATAGGTTACGACACCGTACAGCAAATGCATCGAATTCAATAGTTCTTTATGTTTTATTTTACCTACATCCATTGCAATAGAATAGACTATATCAGGCCCGGCACAGTCGGGGTCCATCAAACTTTTTGAAATGTCTTTCAACTTTCGTCTCTCTACCTGAGGGCCAAAAATACTCGGACCGTAGGAAAAGCCCATAGGCTCTTCGATCAAACCGATATCGAGTCCCGGATCAAATACATTAATAACCGGAGAAACACCCGGTTTATCTTCATGCAGATAAGATTTCATTCTTCCTTCTTTGATTGGTAAAACTATATTCCGCCGCCAGTACAGCTGCATTATCCCCCAGTTCCGATGCCACAATTTTCACATTCTCCGTAGGGCACCATGCCAGTCGTCCGACCCGTTCGCAGATATAAGGTAATATAACCTCTTTACTCTTCATTACGCCCCCTCCCAGCACAACCACCTGAGGATCATATGCATGTATATAAGTAACAATAGCAGCACTCCATACGTCCAGACATTCGTTCCTTACGATCAAAGCATCGATGTCGCCGCAAGAGGCCAAATTAAAAATTTCTTCAAAATCATAGCTATCCGCTTTTTCCCGAAAAGCAGCGGATAGTTTTGGGTTTTCTTTTATAATAGAAGACAGGAAAAATGACGAAGAAAGTGCTTCCACACACCCCACATTTCCACAGCTACATTTACGTCCCTTATAGTCGATCACGAAATGACCGCCTAACGAACCTGCCTGATAATGTTCACCGTACAAAACACGACCGTCCAAAACGACTCCGGTTCCTATTCCGGTTCCTATTGTCATCATTACCACATTGTCCAATCCCCGTGCCGCTCCACAAACCCATTCACCAACAGTTGCCATCCGGGTATCATTGTCCATATAAAAAGGAACCCCCCAGTTCAACTCACACCATAGCCGGAGATTCAATTCACAGGCGTCATTGTATTTCTCATTGGTGGCAAGCACCTGGCAATGTTTCACATCGACAATCCCGGGAAAAGCCAGACTAATCCCCACCAGATCGGAAGTCCGGATTTTACTGTCATGTAACAAAGCATTAACCGCTTCTTTTATTTTAGGTAAATTACTTCGAAGCCCCTTTTCCGAATAAGCAGGCAGAATTATAAAATTCAAAACTTGACCGGACTGAATCAATCCGATCTTTATAAAGGTTCCTCCTAAATCTATTCCAACAGTATATTTAATCATATCCTTTAAACTAAAGTAGGTACTCCGTTTACATCTATCAAACGCTGTGCAAACCCGGCAGCAGAGATTGTTGCATAATCATGCCCGGCATCAGAAGGCCAACAAGCAGAAAACACTAACTTCTGATATCCTGTATTAGCCACCCGATGAGCTACTTTTCCGGGTATGTAATGCAAACTACCGGGGAATATCCGTTCAGCCCATACCTCTCTCTGTTCATTCATCAAAATCAGCATACCTTCACCTTCCACTCCCCAATAAAATTCTGCCCGATCGCTATTTGAGTGAAAATGGCCCTTTGTCATAAAAAATTCAGAGCCGACCTTCCCCGGATAAAGGGTAGTAATCCCCATAAACAGACCACCGGGTGTATTCTCTAAAACCGGGAGATAACTACTGACCTGATAAATGACCTGATCTTTATCCATTCCATCAAATGCCTGTCTGTCTCCAAATATCCCATCCAATTCACCCAGTACACGAGTCGATTTTATCACATCTTCCCCAGTAAGGCAATTGTTAGTAAAAAAGACTTCGGGTATAAAAATTCTATTTGTTCTCATAATCCTTATTTTTTACATTGATTTTTATCTTTATCTGATCCATTCATCAGCCGATAAATAAAATGCTTTGTCGGCTTGCCCCTCGGGAATTTCCATATAGATACGTTTCTCTTCGCCTGGTAATAAATTGAAATAACCGTCAGAAACATATACTGGTAATAAAGACTTTCCGGATTCCTTCTCCCGAACATTCACTTTAATTCCCGTTGCTATCTGTTTCGAATTATTCCTGATATCTGCCTGAACCACGACTTTTCCTTCTTCCGTCTTACGAACAGTCTGTTTGATACGAAGCTGTGATTTTCCTCCTTTTTGCAAAACTGAAAAATCAGACGGCGAAACAGGGTTGATCCAATAGTCATTTTCAGAAAGCATCTTTCCTCTCCGGTCGAATAACTGAAGACGAACAAGGGATACATCTTTTATTTCCGGAGGGAACGCGACTTCCATACAATCGGTCAACTTGTTCGCTGCTAAGTTTACTAACCTATTTCTTTCATATAACTTATTTCCTTTCAGATCATATATTCTGAAAAAAGCCTTTGTTCCCGGGAGTTCTTTAAGTGTGGTATTGATTACCTGTAATTTTCTGTTTACTGAATTCCACTGGATATGTACCGGTTCACATGCTTTCTTAACTCCATAAAAAGAACCATGCGTTTCATAATCGTATGAATAAGTCTGCCAAATCACACTAGGCCATGCCGGATGACTCATCCACAGCAATAAACCACTGGCATAATTCCACATTTTCTGATTCCAGGTCTCAAACATGTTACGATACAGGTTATAATTAATAAATTGAGCACGTGAACAAAATTCATCTGCATCGCGGGACGGCTCTGCTCCTAACCGATCTATATCGCGGATATAATTCTTCCAATCAAAACTTTCATAATGCAAATCATGATAATACCAGACATCGCCAATAGGCCATAAATCTTCTGCCGGTATAAATTTGCGAAGAGTTTCCGCTGTCGGCACGGAGGGCGCTCCCAGTTCTGTACTGAAGCCATCGGCTTTCTTGGTCAGATATTCCAATTGATTATCGATATAATGCCAGGGGCCACTTGAACAAAGGTTTAAATCCCTTGAATTACCATGATAGTGGCGGGTCCCGTCCATCGTACTTATTATTCTCTGAAAACCATCTTCCAAGATTTCCGGGGCATATCCTTCATTTCGCGGACACCATACGGCAATGGACGGATGATTACGGAAACGAAGAACAATATCCTGTGCATTGGCTAGGAATAATTCATCATCGAGAGGTTCCAGGTTATAATCCTGGGTTGAGATGGAAAAGTCATTCCATACAAGCAAACCATATTCATCACAGAGAGTATAAAATAATTCTTCTGTAGATTCCCCTGTCCAGTTCCGTACCATTGTAAAATTCGCTTCTTTATGCAAACGGAAATAAGGTTCCAGGCGTTCACGAGTCACTCGTTTCATTCCATCATCCATACCCCAATTTCCACCCCGGCAAAAAATAGGTTTTCCATTGACACAAATAGTCAGAAAAGGATTTTCCGGTTGTGTTGTTTCTTCCCGGAGATATTTTATAGCACCATCTGTTAATGAAGGAATAACGACTTGGGGGAAGCGGGTATTTTCAACTGTCACACGTTTTTTATAGTCAAACAAAGGTTTTCCGGTTTCTTCTATATCCGTGGGACTATATTGAAAACGAATATTCTTTTTTTCGGCAGACTGTGCCATTAACTCATAGGAAAACTCCCGAATGCCAAAACGGATTTCTTTTTTTTGTTGTACCTGATCATCCTGAGTCACAGTCATAGTCAATGTATATAAAGGCTGTGCACCGTAACCGTTCGGCCACCATAAAGCAGGATTATGGATACAGAGTTGTTCGAATTGTTCCGGCGTAAAACAGATTTCTTTCTGTTCAGACGGTTTCAATACGACTTTCTGAGAAAAGGTAATATGGTCAATTTTTCCATTCACTGAAACAGTTTTTACCTCCTCTGTCGTATTAACCAACCGTGTTTTTATTTTAATATCGGCATAAGTAGTATCAGGTAATGGTAAATCTGTTATGACCTGAGGGTCTTCCATCCAGACATCTCCCCCCCGCATCAGTTTCACATCCTGCCATATACCTATATTTCTATCCCGGATACCCGGTATCCAATCCCACCCTTCCGATGAAATAAAAGTAGGGCCGTCCAGGCAAAGAGCACCTCCGTTTCCTCCGAACCATTCCTTAGTTTCTTCAAAGGGGATTCCCGGATTATCGGGAGGAAAAATATGAACAGCCAATGTGTTTATTCCCTGCCTGTTCAGTAAACTCCCCACTGAGAAAAGACCTCTCTTAAAAGCGCCGTTCATAGTCCCCAGCCGGTAGCCATTTAACCAGACTTCAGCTTTATAATTAATGCCATTCAACAAAAGCCGGCAGTTCGTTTCCTCCATCTCCTGCGGCGTTTCAAAAGATATCCGGTACCACCAATCCATACGGCAAAGCGTATCTGGTATAAGTAAATTATTCAAGCCATAATAAGGATCCGGATATACGGACTGTTCTACTAATGTCGTAAGAACCGTTCCCGGTACCACAGCATTATACCATTCGGAAGAATTGGTGCCGGTATCCCACAAAGACATACCTTTTCCTGCTAACTTGTATCCTTCAATCATTTCCCAGCCACCGGAAAACAGGTAATTACCTTCTTCATCTTTTTGTAATTGTCCGGGTATAGCCTGATAAGCTTTCCTTTCCAATATATTTTTCCCGGCTTTTGAACGAGGGAGCTCATTTGGCTGTTGCCTGACGCTTCTGCCAAAATTCAATTTACTTTGTCCTGTGACCAACTCTCCCATCATCAAGAAAAAGAGTAGGCTTAACCAATATACCTTTGTCATATCTTTATTCTACTTTTTCAACAATTTATCTTCCATCACCTCCTTAAAAAGAAGATATGCTTCAGGAGTTATGTGAATATGGTCCTGGGTAAAATATTTCATGACAGGACGATCCTTCTCATCGACAAATTTGTCCCAGACACTTACATAATCCATATAATCATACAATGCAGCATATTCCTCCATCAAATGATTGGCTCTTTTATATTTTTCAAAAGATTTTACCCGGGCCGGACAAGGTTTGATCGATACAAGTAAGATACGGCACTCCGGATAATGGTAATGAATGAGACGGCACATACAAATCACATCTTCCATAAACTGTTCCGGAGTTGTTTCCGTCTCATTCAAATCATTATCTCCCTCATAAATAACTATTTGCCGAGGGTTAAAAGGTTTGACAACTTCATCGAAATAATAGATCTGATCACACATCATGGAACCTCCAAATGCTCGATTCACCACTACAGAATTAGGGAAATATTTCTCTGTATCTCCCCATCTCGTGAACGTAGAGCTACCTATAAATAAAACACAACCTTGTTTGATTCCTTCTTTTTCGTTTTTATCTCTTAACTCCTGAATCTTTTCCTCCCATTGCTGCGCCCGTTCATATTGCGCCGAAACACAAATGCAATGACAGAGTAAAACACAAAGCAGAACTATCTTTTTCATGCCAACTAACCTTTCTTTACTGCACATTCAACACCTCACAAATACCGGAGATATGCCGGAAATCGATGAGCGTTACTCATTCTTATTCCCGACATGCTCCTTTCTCCCTATTTTTTGACTTTAAAACACCAGAACCAGGCTTCCCAACCATTAGACAATACATGAGCCAATACCATTTTGTCTTCTGTCAACTTCAGGATATCGAATTCATGAATAGTCTTTCCTCCTTCATTCGGAGAAATGCCTTTCAAAATTGTTCCATTCACAATAGTCAACGTACCGATAGACCAAGGCGTCCCGTCTGCCATTACTTTTTGCTTGGTCATATCAAAATTAAAACTACCACTTTCCACGACTTTTCCAGTCTGGCTTATTTTTGTGAAATTCGCCGCACCGTTCAAATCGAAATGCATGACACCGTCTTTCCCTACTTCCGGATCTTGCTGGTCCATATCTCCAGCTTTGATCGTTGCCCAGGCCGGAGCTGTATTACCAGGATAACCGCCATTGCCCCAAACAACATCATCCGGGCTGGTATAATCCCACATCCATGATTTACCTTCTTTGTCCGTACCGGCAAAAATCGCCCATTCATCTTCTATCGGATAAAGAATATTGTCGATAGTCACTTTACGTACTGTCGAAACTGTTCCACCAGCACAAATTCCCGTAAAAACAATCTCTTTTTCTCCTAAAAACGGGACCAGAACCGTATCCTGCTGACGAACAGAAATGCCTGAACCATAATTCCAATGTGATCCGACCATCGGAGTTTTATTTATCATTACAATCTTATTTCCACCTTCCGTCAGCGGATAAACATCCAAATTCAATTCGCTCTCTGCGACAATACTACCTTGTTTATGCTCCTCTTCTATTGGATTACAAGACAATTGAAACATTGCCAGTAATGAAAAAAGAGCGATCATTATCTTTTTCATATAATTCCATTTAACTGTTTGATTAATACAATGCATCGTTACCCCAGCCCGGAGTTTGTTCAAGTACTCCTGCCGATAAATCTATCTGCGTTTTAGGAATAGGCATAAAACCACCTGTTTCCTGAATACGTTGTGTCAAATTACCCATACTCATTACATCATCCACACCGTTGTTCTTCACCTTTACCCCATTCTGCTTTTCCAGGGATTCACCAGCGATTCCCCAACGCAGCAAGTCGTAATAACGGGAGCCTTCAAAGGCTAATTCCCAACGGCGTTCATTCTGCAATGCTTTATCAGTATAGCCCGTCAAAGGAGTCAAACCTGCACGTTCGCGCACTCTGTTCAGATAGCTGACATCTTTCTTTAATTCAGCCATCATCAACAAAACATCTGCAAAACGGATAATCACCTGGTCCTGGGTATTATCGATCTGGAAGTCAGGAGTACGTCCGTATAATATACAGCTGTAATTGACACATGCCGTTGTCCCGTCCGACTTAGCCTGGTGTGCATTTATTGCGATATATTTTTTCTGCCAGTAACCGGTTTCCTGAATCTGCATACTGGCTCCCCATGTATAGCTTTTTATATTTTCATCCGGGTTATTTACATCCAGAATAGATGCAGCGCGTCTGAAATCATTCGGTTCACTTATTTCCCAATCACTTACCAGATTTGTACTGACCGGTCCGGCTCCCCATCCCTGCCCGAAAGGAAATATATTCTCGTAATTCGGTTGTTCCCGAATAGAGAAATAAAGTACCGGCTGATTCCCATAATAGATACTGGTCGAATGATTCCCCATTGAAGAATATTTAATAGAAAAGATTGTTTCATTATTCTGGTCGTCCCCCACCCAGCTCAAGTTGTTATCGGTAGCAAACTTATAATCAGGAGCTGTTGCCGAGTTTGCATAAGGCCACAAATTACCAAAATTGGAAACCAAACCATGACCACTATTATTGATACAGTCATCCAACCAACTGATCACTTCCTGCTTCGATACAGAACCACCATCCAGTAAAGGAAGTGTCTCCTGTTTATAGTATCCTGTATAAAATAAATAAACACGTGCCATTAACGATTCGGCAGCCCATTTTGTAGCGTGCCCCAGCTGACTGTCTTTTACCTCATATTTCTTATCCGGCAAAGTCTGAATTGCATATTTCAGATCTTCGGCCATTTGTGCATATAAATCTTTTGCTTCAGCCCGTGGATTATTCACAGCCTCTGTTGTTAAGATCAAAGGAACTGTTCCAAACATACGGCATAACTCAAAATAAAAGTAAGCGCGCAAAAATCTGGCTTCCGCCGCGATCTGCTCCTTTAGTTCCGGTTTTTCCCATGTTTTTACAACATCAAGAGTTTCCAGTAACATATTGGAACGGAAAATTCCCTGATACATCTTTTTCCAGAAATCCGGAAACATGTCATCATTTATCTTTTTCAGTTGATCCATCGCAGCCCAACTTCTGTCTACCGCAGCTCCACCTCCCAGGCGATCATCCGAAAGTAACTCAGACACCAGGAAAGTACACTGGTTGACATTAACTGACGGTAATATAGAATAGACTCCGGTCAACGCATCCAATGCATCCTGCGAAGTTTCAGGGAAACTCGACGTATCTTTTTTCACCAAGTTTTCTGAGTCCAGAAAACTGTCGCAACCTGTCAAAAGGAATACGAGTAATGAAAGAAATGCTATTTTTTTCATATTTTCAAATCGATTAGAATTTTAAATTAACACCTACCATATATGTTCTCGGACTCGGATAGAAACCTACATCGATTCCGGAAACCCAACTTTTGTCTGCACCATATCCAATTTCCGGGTCCATGCCTGAATATTTGGTGAAAGTTGCCAGGTTTTGAGCTGTTACATACAATCTGGCCTGTCCTAACGGCATACGGGGGAATAATTTTTTAAAATCATATCCCAAGGTCACATTCTGGATACGGAAATAATCCCCGTCTTCAATAAATATATCCGAAATATACAACCAGTTTGCGTTTGTTCCCGATGCTACACGAGGCAGACGATTGGATGTTCCCTCACCATGCCAACGATCCAGAATATCAATAGTATAATTTTCTTTCGGTTGGTCAGTAAACGACCGGTACGACTTGGCGATCTGATTTCCAAATACGGCATTCGTCGTTATTCCCAGATCAAATCCTTTATACCCTAAATTTAAAGTCAATCCCATAGTCACATCGGGATGAGGATTTCCGATCATACATTTATCCTTGTCATCAATTACTCCGTCATTATTCGTATCGGCAAAGATCAAGTCACCGGGAGCTGTACCGGATAATTTGGCTCCGGAATATTCCGCTATCTGTTTTTCACTCTGGAAAACTCCTAAAGTTTTATATCCATAAAAATAACCGATAGGATAGCCTTCCTGTGCCCGATACATTTCAGTAGTGCCTTCACTCAAAATGTTAGGACTTCCGTGAATAATTCCTTCTGAATTAGCAATACGGGTTACTTCATTTTTATTATGCGACAAATTCAGGTTTACTCCATAAGTAAAATCTCCGGCATGATCATTCCAGTTCAAAGCAAGTTCCACCCCCTTATTCCGGACATCTCCGCCATTGATATAAGGAGCGCTCGTACCGTAAGAATCCAAAACCGGTGCCTGTACCAGCCAATCTTTAGTAGTCTTTATATAATAATCGAATGAGAATCCCAAGCGACCACCCAGGAAACGGGCATCCAAACCTAAATCCAATTGTTCGGAAGTTTCCCAGGTTACATTTTTATTCGGCAAAATATCCGGATAAGCACCGGAAGAAATAGTTTGTTTATCCGGTCCGAAGAAATAGTTGGACTTCAGGAAAGATATCGTAGCCAAATACTGGAACGGATCGATATCCTGATTACCATTTTGCCCCCAACTGGCACGGATTTTAAGGAAATCCAGATAATTTTTCGTCGATTCCATAAAGGCTTCATTACTCATCACCCAACCGGCAGATACAGAAGGGAAATATCCCCAACGGTGTCCTTTTGCAAAATTGGATGAACCATCTGCACGCATGACCAATGTCAGCAAATAAGTTTCTTTATAATCATAATTTATACGACCGAAAAAAGAAGCGATCCCTCTTTTCTGTAAAATCTTATTTTTCATATAGGGAGAACCTCCTACAGTCGTTTTATCAGCATAGACGACTGTTGTATTATCCAAATATGCATGATCGAAATCATCGAATATTGAATTAACATTGCTGGCTGATAAATTATCTCCCAAGCCACTTCTCTCCATGGACTGGCCAATCAATGCACTGAAACTATGATCATTATTTATCTTGAAATCATAACTTATCGTATTTTCCCAAAGCCAGCCGGAATTGATAAACATACGCTGAGTTACTTCATTCTCTTTATTATACACATTTGAAGCCAATTCATAAACAGGTTCAAAACTACGATAAGAATTAGCTTCCATCGTCAAACCGAAACTACTCTTGATCTTCAAATTTTTGATGGGCTGTAAGGTCACATAAGCATTTGCTTTAATATTATGTTTCTTCGTCAAATTCTGACCATGTGCATATTCCATCAGGGCAATCGGGTTTTCGCCGGTAGGATCCCAATTCAATGCATAATGATAATCTCCGTTTTCATCATACATCGGAAGAAACGGATTTGCCTTCAAAGCCCCGTTTATATCGTTCTGATACTGGTTACCGATAGAGATTCCCGATTTCTCACTATAAGAATATGTCAGATTCTCTCCAAACTTAATAATATCCAAATCCTGATTTTTCAATAAAGTATGTTCAGTATTCAAACGGAATGTGTAACGATCGTATTTAGGTTGTACGGGTTTTCCTAAAATACCTTCCTGCGAAGTGTATGATATACCGATAGAATAGACAGACTGCTCACTTCCTCCTGTTATATTCAATGCATGATTTTGAATCGGTGCATTTTTATTCCTCATAGCATCCAACCAGTTTGTCCCTTTATTTGTCCCATTGGCATAACTTTCCCAATTCGGTACCATCGAACTAAAATCATAAGCGGGCAAACCATCCATTAAACGACCTTCATTCTGTATCATCGCATATTCCTGGGCATTCAATGTCGAAGCCATTTTATATACATTCTGCACACCAAAATACCCATCATACGAAATCGAGGCTTTTCCGGCACGCCCTTGTTTAGTTGTCACCAATACTACTCCATTTGCAGCGCGCGAACCGTAAATCGCTGCAGATGCAGCATCTTTCAATACATCGATAGATTCGATGTCTGCAGGATTCAGATTATTAATATCCGCACCGGTTACCCCATCAATAATATACAAGGGGCCGGAAGAACCTGTTGTTCCCAAACCACGTATCGTCACGTTGAAACCCTCACCAGGCATACCTGACGATTGCGTTATATTCACCCCGGGTGTCTGACTTTGCAAAGCTCCCAAGGCACTTACCGTATTCAATTTCTGAATATCATCGCCTTTAACCTGTACAGTTGCGCCCGTTACCAGTTTCTTCTTCTGAATACCATAGCCGATTACTACTACTTCCTCCAGAGCTTGTGAATCTTCTTTTAAAACAACATGATACATGGCAACATCAGGCTTGACTGTTACCAATTGTTCCTGATAGCCGATATACGAGATTTGTAAAATACTGCCGTCCGGTACCGTCAGAGTGAATCTTCCGTCCAAATCTGTGACCGAACCATTTGTCGTCCCCTTCTGAACCACATTTACACCAATCAGAGGTTCATTTCCGACCTCTGATACCACGATTCCGGAAATGTTTTTTCCCGTTTGAGCTTCTGCCAGCAGATTTCCTAAAAGCAGGAAAACGGAAATGAAAACCAGATAAAAATTTCTATTTTTCTTTCCCATAAAAGAATTGATTTAATTGATTAATCACTATTTTTTTAATGTAACTTCCCTGGCGGGAACGAAAATGCTCCTGCCTATATATATTTTAACATAAAAATTTTGATTACTGAAACCTAAAGCCGCCTCAATAACTTCGCGGCAACTTCATTGTTCATGATAATAGATTCATCCAGTATAGCCGATTTGATTATTGTTGTCAAATTCTGATGCCATTTTACATCACGCCACATGCCGACAAACTGAGGTCCACAAAAATTACTGGTCGCTATCCCTGCCCACATGCCTGTCTGAGCTGCAGTTACCGTACCCAGTGCACAAAGTTCCTTCACCCAATCCCAATTCAGTAAAGGCCAGTCTTTGTAATCCACAATCCCCCAACATTCTGTCGTAATAAGGGGACGGCCCGTTCTCTTTGCTATTTTTCCAGTTAGCTCTATTTTATCCGTCAATAACTTTTGCCAGTAGGAAGGTTTTTCCTTATAAAGCTTTTCTGCTACTTTGACTACTTTTTTATACGCTTCAGGAGAATATTGTCCATCTTTATAATCAACGAGTTTATAGAACTCGCTATTATTCTGATGTACCATCCATATATGATGCTCATACAAATCCAAAAAAGAAGTGTCTATTTCTTCATATTTTAAAACATCTCCGTTATCGAAAGAGAAAAGGAAAGGCATATCCGGATATTCTTTCCTCATCCGGGTCAAGGCATGTTTCATCCATTGGAGAGACTCTTCTTTATGCCATTGTCCCCACACAACATGCGGATACCGGGAAGAGAAAAAAGGTGCCCACAAATTACCCGGCCATTCATTACACAAATCCACATATAATACCGTATCCAACAAGCCGTCTGTCTCTATGGTCCTGAGAGTCGAGATCCAGCAATCAGCCATTTTATCGGCGGTCGTTATTTTCATCCGGATGTCATCTACATCCTGACGATACCAGGATGAAAGTCCGACTTTAATATCACGCTCCTTACATTTTTCAAGAAACTTATTCAAGTTGGGCTGAACCTGAACTTCGTTCAGATCCGGACTACCCCAAACCTGTTGATTCCAAACTTCGTTCAACATCCATTTTTTGGTCGGATCTTCTGCTATCAAATGTGGGTAAGCATCGATACGTATAGCATTATAACCCCGTTCCAGCAATTCATCCAATACTTTATCCCAATCTTCGTAACCGGCACCAGGCCAGCGGCGTTCCAACCAGGAAAAGTCCCACATGGTAATGGCACGAGGCGATACTTTATTTTTACTTGTTTCAGAGACTCCTGCTATTCTGTCATAAGAAGAAGCTCTTAATGTTTCAAAAGAAGCAAGACCACCTAAAGTAGCCATAGTAGTATGTTTTATAAAATTCCTTCTGTCCATATTCATTACTAAAAACGGGATAATTTGTATTTTTCACTCAAAACTGTTCATTCAAAAAACTGTTGCATCCATAGGCTTTCTTATTAGAATTATAACTGTTAACTACATTTCGATATATCTATATTGCAAAGATATAATCAGTTAGCTCTATTTCTTTTCTTGATTCTTGCGTATAATTCTGGTATTTTACCATAATTTCTGCATCAGATAACTTTTTGGTTCTTCACTCCGAATTTTTTCTGATATTCAGATGGCGACATTTGAGTGGAACGTTTAAACTGTTCTATAAAGTTCGACAGATTATTAAAACCGGATTCCATACTTAATGTGGAGATTTTCATACGTCCCTCTATCAAAAGCTTTTTAGCATGACCTATACGTATGTCATTCAAATACTGGACAAACGTCTTCTTGGTCCGTCCTCTGAAATAACGGCAAAAGGCATTAGGTGTCAAACCGACCAAAGATGCGACCTCTTCCAGTTTGATGGGTTTCGTAAAGTTCTTCATCATATACTGGTAAACTTTATCAAATCTTTCAAAATCCGATGAATTGACAGATTCTGTAAACCCCACACTGGCAAGTAATTCATATTCGTCCGTTGTAGCCATCATTTCCAGCAATGAGATGAAATTAATGATACGGGTAGCCCCTGTATCACTCACCGATCGTTGAATAAAAGAACCTATGGCATCCCTAGACTTACCCATAAATTTTATTCCCCGCCTGGAACGCTCTATCAACTGACGTATATTTTGCATTTCCGGCAAGCGGATCAGGTTTTCTTCAAAAATATCTTTCAGGAAAAAGAGACACAAGCAGGATGCTTTCAATCCTGCCCCCTGTTTGAAGAATTCATCGTCATTCCTCCATTCATGCGGCAGTTTAGGACCGACCATACAAACATCACCTTCCTGGTATCTGTCAATATGATCTCCTACAAAACGTGTACCGGTACCTTCCAGTATATACATAATTTCTATTTCCGGATGATAGTGCCACGGAACAATGAAATGCGGCAGATCCTCTTTATAGAAGTTTATGTAACTATTACTTGTAAATGGTAATTCCTGATAAAGTGGTATCATAATATTAAATTATTAAAGAAAAAGGTTGTCAAATAGTATACTCATGTCACTTGCACAAATATACGATCAAGCATATTTTGTTATTTCTACGATATTCACATAAAATCATAGTATTTTACCATTCGTGCAAAAAACGGCTATCAATGTTTAGCTATCAGCTACTATTTATCCCCTCCTTTTCCGTTAGAATACTAAAGAATGATCCAAAGAAAAATAAAAAAAGGATATGAACCAAAAGAATCCTTTCGGTTAACATATCCTTTTTTCTGTCTCTATATGCTGTTACTGATTCAATACATGTATCGTATGACAAGCTACCAACGCGGCAGTTTCCGTCCGCAAACGGCTCTCTCCTAATGAGATCGGTTCAAATCCTTGCTGTAAAGCCAATTCTATCTCTTCAGGACTGAAATCACCTTCCGGCCCAATCAGAACCAAAGCATTCTCTCCCGGATGATAAAGTTGTTTCAGCAATTTTTTCTCAGCTTCTTCACAATGGGCAATAAATTTACGACCTTCAAACGGTTGTTTTACAAAGGTCTTAAAATCAATCATACCGGTCAATTCCGGTAAGGTCGCTTTTTGTGACTGCTTCATCGCACTGACCAATATTTTCTCCAAACGGGTCGGTTTAATTTCGCGCCGTTCCGAGAAACGACAGTTCAGGCAAGTGATCGCATCAATACCTATCTCGGTAGCCTTTTCCGTAAACCATTCCATCCGATCCATATTTTTTGTAGGTGCGACGGCAATATGAAGATGAAAATTCCACAAAGCAGGTTGTTCCCAACTTTCCAGAATAGAAACTTCACAATGTTTATGATGGGCACGACTGATGGCCGCTTTATAAAAAAAGCCTTTACCGTCTGTCAACAGAATCTCGTCTCCTTCACTCAAACGAAGCACACGAATACAATGACCGGCTTCTTCTTCCGGTAATTCAGGATTCACCGCTATATCCGGCGTATAAAATATCTGCATCTCAAATTATCAATTTTCAACTTTCAATGATCAATTACCCGAGTATCATGCCAATAATCGTAGCGGAAAGAACTGATACCAAAGCTCCGGCAATCATGGCAGGAAAGCCGAAACGAGTAATCATCTCCTTTTTTTCCGGAGCCAGCACTCCCATTCCACCTAATAAAATCCCGATAGACGAGATATTGGCAAAACCACATAATATATAAGTAGACATCAAAATCGATTTCTGGTACATAAACATACCGGCATCTTTCCATTCCTGCAACTGAAAATAAGCGACAAATTCATTCAGGATAGTCTTCTGCCCCAGCAAAGAGCCTACCAACATAATATCCGGTGACGGAATACCGATCAACCACATGAACGGCGCAAGAATTATTCCCAGAATAAACTGGAACGTCAATCCATGAGCCTTCCCGTCAGTCACCGAGACAATCCATTCATTCAATCCGGTATAGCGCCCCAACAAACCTTCCAGCAAGTAATTGGCTAATGCGACCAACGCAATGAAGACCAGCAACATGGCTGCTATATTAACCATCAACCGAATCCCTGTTGACGTTCCGGAAGCCAACGCATCCAATGCCGTCGGATGAGAACTACCCTTTTCCAGACTCGCAGCCTGATCAACTACAACTTCTGTCTGAGGACAAAGCATCTTCGCCAAAACGATCGATCCGGGAGCAGCCATCAACGATGCTGAGATGAGATGCTTGGCAAACAAAACCCGTGCAACCGGATCTCCTCCCGAAAGCATTCCTATATAAGTAGCCATTACTGTTCCGGCAATCGTTCCCATTCCCGATACCATAACCAGAAATATTTCAGACCGATTCATTGCCGGCAAATAATTCTTTATAAGTACGGGAGATTCTGTCATTCCCATAAATATATTACCGGAAGTCACCAGTCCTTCCGCTCCGGAAATATTCATAAACTTCCGTAATACCCAGGAAAAAGCTCCTACTACACGCTGAATAATACCCCAATGATAAAAGAGTGACACCAACGCAGAAAAAAATATAACAACCGGTAATGAATGGATCAAGAAAATAAAGCCATTACTTTTAGTGGCATACGGTCCCAATAAAAAACCTACACCTGCCTGCGTAAAATCCATCAGTTTGATAAAAGCTCTTCCTATCCATTCCAAAGCGGTTCCCACAAAAGGAATATAAAGAACTGCCAAAGCAAATATGATCTGCATGACCAGACCTCCTCCGATCAACTTCCAATCGATCCGTTTCCGATCCTGACTCAAAGCGTAAGCCACAGCCAGAACCGTTACAATCCCTAATATTCCACGTAAAAGGGATTCAAAGCTGATCCCGCTCTGTTGATCTATCATTTGGCGTTCCCCTCTTCTTCTTCACGTCGACGTATCTCATCTTTATACATCTTGGCGTATTCGTAATTCTCATCGGCAATCGCTTCTTCCAGCCGTTCACTCAATTCTTCTTCATCCAAAAGAGAAAGCCATTTCTTTAACTCCGCCTCATCTTCTATATCTTCAGGCTCTTTATCCAGCAAAGAATATTCATCATCGTCCTTATCTTCCAACAATGTAGCTTCCTCCAAAACCACACCGCATTCAGAAACAATTTGTTCTGTTGTATAGATATCACATTTCACACGAAGAGCGATCGCTATCGCATCCGATGTGCGGGAGTCAAGACGTATCTGGGTAATACCATCGTCAAACAATAGTTCCGAATAAAAAACCCCGTCTTCGAATTTATAAATGAAAACCTCTCGCAACTGAATAGCAAAAGCCTGTGCAAAAGTCACAAATAAATCGTGCGTAAGAGGTCTGGGAGGCGTAATATGTTCCAACGCAATAGCAATAGACTGCGCCTCTGAGGTCCCTACTATAATAGGTATACGACGGGCTCCATTTTCTTCCGCCAGTATCAAAGCATAAGCCCCAGACTGGATCTGACTATTCGTTAGCCCCTGAACCCGTAATTTTATTTTTGCATCCACACCACATAAATTTTATAGTCACTATACAAAAGTAATATTATTTCGGAATTAAAAGGGAGAAAGGCTGAAAATGATTCAGTAAGGTATATAAAAAAGAAAAGGTTGTCTCCCGACAACCAATCTTCATTGCTAACCTTAAATCTAATACCATGAAAAACACAGTGCAAATATATGCACTTTTATGTTATCCAACATACTTTTTCGGCATAAAAGAAGATTGTTTTAGCAATATTTCAGTAAAGACTCCACCCGTTTAAGAGACGATAACATAATATACGTACTACTTTGTATAATTGTCTGCTTTCTCTTTCATTCGCTGAACCCGTTTCTCCGTTTCCGGATGGCTGGAAAAGAGCTGACGAAACTTGGACGACTTAGGTGCATCTGCACTCAACTCCAACAATTTAGCCAATGAATCATGCATGCTGTGAGGATCATATCCATTAGCTACACTAAACTCAAAACCGTAATCATCCGCTTCATTTTCCTGCTTCTGCGAATACTGTGCACCAGCCAAAGCCGTAGCCAGGTCGCCTAACTGAGAATCAGACAACTTAGCAACAACATCGCTGGTTGCCCCTGCCGCATTTTTGGCTGCCGAAGTCAGATAAGCGTTCTTCATAGCATCTTTAGAATCGGAATGAAGTACATGACCGATCTCATGCCCGATAACAGCCATCACTTCATTGTCATCCATTATCTTCATCAATCCGCCACAAACACGTACACTTCCGTCACCACAGGCAAAAGCGTTGACGTCGATTACATTATACACTTTGAAATTCAGAACCAAGCCATCCACTTTTATATCTTTGGTCAGACGTTCCAGACGTGCTCCCATTTCCGTATCAGGTCCGGCCACTTCATTATGCGTATCCATCCACTCGATATATTCGCGACTCATATTGGCAATATCGGTATCACTAAGTGTGATCGCTTTTGCCACATCGGTCGCGGCACCGACAACTTTCTTAGTATTAATGGTTTTTCCTCCGATCTTGAACTGGGCAGATGCAGTCAGACTAATCCCTGCCAAAAAGGCTAATGATAATAACGTTGTTCTCATACTTCAATTTGTTTATTTACATACTTAGTTTGTTTGCATTTGTAAAAATTCCATCAACTGGTTAAGTGTGACATCTTTCAATATAACTTTTTTGTTTTTATCCAGCAGATAAAGCGTAGGAATCGCTTTCAAATCATATATTTCATCATTTTTAAGGCTCACTGTGTTATCGTAAGAATTTATCCATTCTGCCGGAACATCCGGTATGTGCTTTCGCCATGCTTCCAGATCTTCGTCCGGATAAACAGCCAGGATCTTCAGTTTTTTGTTTGTCTGCAAACCCGAGATCAGCGGTGAAGACAACAACTGTCCTGTAATTTCTTTACAAGCGTGACAATCCGGATTATAAAAGAATAATAACAGGTAGTCTGCCTTTACATTATATAATGTACCCGTCTTTCCGTCGGCAAGCGTATAAGTAAAATCCGTAGCAGGTTCTCCTACTCTGTTTTTCAATGCCAGTTCCAATAAATGGGCCGGACGTATCTTATTCACTTCATCAAAAACCGGAGCAGCCAGAATCGATTCCAAAACCGGTATATATAACGACTCATCACGCATCGGAGAATTAGGATCATACAAGTACTTCTCATATAAACCGGCCATATGAGCAAAGAAAGTACTATCAGCAGTCGCCTTATGCATCATTCCTTTGATAGACGAAGACGCTACTTCCGGAGATACATATTTCATCAGGTCGATATAGTTTGTAAGTGCCTGTTCCGTTATATCCGGTAGATGGATATAAGCCGTATCGGTAAAATCAAATTTATCCCAATAATGCTGTACCAGATATTTCGCCCGTTCACCCGGATCGGTGATCATACTTGGGACAGCTACCATTTCAAAGCTTTTCGGTGTTGTATCCTTTTTTCCTGTTTTTACAGTTTGCTGACCATGACATGAGCTAAAAATCAACGCAAATACCAGCAGACAAAGTATTCTGACTATCATATCTTTATGTTTTTGTACTGCAAATATAACAGTTACGCGCCATAAATATTCACGAGGGCGCCATAAATATTTATGACGCCCTCGAAAACAGAATACTATACCAAACGAATTATATCAGGTATTGCAAAGTTCTTTATCTGATACGACCGGAGCCATCCAGGAAGTTCAGATAGGCTTTTTGACCGACCGATACACTTACAGCCTCCTGATCACCTCCGTTCTTCCGATACTCAATCTTATTGTTCATGACCATAAATTCGGTTCGCCACCAGTCTGTCGACGGTAATTTGACACAAAGGCGCAAATTTCCGTTTGCAACAAAAGCAGGTGAAACAAACTCACCTTCACCGGAAGGTACCGTAAACTTACGAGCATCATCGAAGGTATCCCAACCTCCTGAAACATCACCTGTTACGTAGATATCCGGAGAGAGAAATTCCAATATATAATTCAGATTTTTACCTTCCAATGCCGTAGTAACCACCACAATATACCAACCTGCATTCTTTACGCCGATATTCATTCCGCCACTACCGTCATCCACGCCGGACACTCCGGCTAAAGAGGCCGATTCAGCAGGGACAAGACCTTCCGAATAAGCGACCTGATTACCGTCCCACGTAGGCTGTGCATTGAACTTCATTACATTATTGCCTCCGAAATACTGAACAGACCAAAACTTACCCGGAGTATCCGTTACCGGAATCATTTCAACCCATTTACCCCAACTGCTACCGGATGCAAAGTCACCGACTAAAAACATCTGCCCCGGTAAAGATACGGGAGGCTCTACGTTATATCCCAGAACCTGCGGTAACTCAATAACATTGGACGAGATCTGCCCCATCCCGTTATTGGATAAAGCCGCATTCAGACGGACATACACCGCCATAGGTGTTTCCGGAAGTTCTGTATTTTCGTTGGCTGCTTTCCATAAATCCAGTAAAGCCATTGCAAACTCAACTGCATCTACTTTCAATTCCGGACGGGGATAAGTTGTAGACAAAGTTACATAGTTAGCAGTTGTACCGGTTGCCTCATCGGCTTCTTTGAAGGTATTTTCCAAAGATAGTTGTACTCTATAAGTTGTTCCGGCTGCATAGCCATAGTCAGGCTGTACACATGTCAGGTCGACAGACGAAATATTCTGCAGGTCATATATACCGGATACTTGTTCCGGTGTATTCAGATTGAACCCGGTCGGCTCCTGAAAAACAGGATTATCGTCTCTGTCGTTGCTGCATCCGGTCCATAACAGGGAACCAGCTAAAAGCAGCATGAATATATTCAGTTTCTTCATTTTCTTTCAGATTAATCGTTATTATTTCAAAGATTCGTAGCCGGTGTTCTGTTTCAGGTTCGGATTAGCCGTCAGATCACGGTCGCTGATAGGATACACATTAAAACGGCTGTCCAGATTGGCAACACCTTCAAGTGTACCGCCCTTATAAGCCCAGGCGTAATCTCTGGTAAATTTACCGAAACGCACCAGGTCTGAACGGCGTTGTCCTTCCCAATATAATTCACGGGCACGTTCATCGAGGATAAAGTCGAGAGACAGATCGGATAGAGAAATGTTTCCACTCTGGTCGCCATAAGCACGTTCACGCAATCTGTTCACATATTCAACAGCCTGTTCTTTACTGGTTCCGGCAGCATTACGGACTGCACATTCGGCATAGATCAGATAAATATCGGCCAGACGGAACAAAGGGAAGTCTGTGTTCGGATCAGGAGTCGGTGTTACAGCAGCGCCATCCCATCCCAGATTAGTGAATTTATAGCAGAGATAACCGGAATCCCAGTCCTGCATCTTTGATTCAGGTGTTCGTTTTCCGGCACCATCGTAAAAAGCATACCGTTTATCTTTCTTGATCCGGCTTCCATGACTATCGGTTCCGGCATCCGGGCTTTCGTCAAAGAATTCGATCATTTGCCGTGTCGGTTTCAGGCAAGTCCAGGAAGAAGACATACCAAACCACGTCTGGTCGAGGTCGCCACCGAAAGCACCGGCAGTCAAGACAATCGTGCTTCCATAACTTTTTGCATTGACATTGTCAAAAGGTATGGCATAGATGATCTCATTTTTATGGATACCGGTCAGATGGTTCTCACCACAGAAAAGGTTCGCATAATTATCCTCCAGGCCAAAACCGGCATCGATCACTTTCTTGGCATAAGTAGCCGCTTTATCGTACATCGGTGTACCTGTATACACTTCGGCGTTCAGATACATCTTGGCTAACAAGGTATTGATTACCGGTTTGGTGATGCGGCCATACGTTGCCATAGAAGGTGTTTCATCGAGATCACCGTTCTCAGACAGGTCGACAAGTTCATTCACCACCTTTTCAAACAATGCTTCTGCTCCTATCTGCGAAGGTTTCCACGATTTATCATCCGTAGGACTGTCATCCCAGACAACACCCGGATTGCGATAAAGGTCGATCAGGTAATAATAGTTCATTGCCCGCAAGCCACGTACCTGATCCCGGTATTTCTGAATATCTTTAATATCGCTATCGGCATGATAAACATCCAGAAACTCTTTACAATAGCGGACGTTCAACATGGCACGCTGATAAAAGGTATATGCATAGGGCAAGGTATAGTCCCAGTCGATCTCGCAAAGTTCCACGATACCTTCGTCTGTCCAGTTCCAGATGGCCTCATCCGTAGGGAAAAGCTGCATGGAAAGCAGTCCGCGAAGGAAAACCAGCGAACCCTGATCCCCACCCTGCAGGTCCGGTTCCACATTCGGGTCGGAAGAATTTCCCGACAGGCCGAAACCGGAATAGATTTTGGCAAGGAATGCCTGACAATCCGCTTCATTATGAATGGATGCGCTCGATTTATCCAATATCGGTTCCTGATCCAGATCACCCAGGCAAGAGGTTGCCCAGACACAACTACAAGAAGCGATGAATAACGATATATATTTTTTCAGTTTCATGATCTATACAATTTAGAAATTAATGTTAACTCCGAATAAAACAGTGATCGGACGCGGATACACATTGTTATCCATACCGTCATTTACTTCCGGGTCCAGTCCGTCATATTTAGTGATGACGATCGGGTTCTGAACCGTAGCATAAAAACGGGCATTACAGCCTGTGGCAAGGAACTTATTTACATTATACCCTAATGTGATATTGTCGATCTTCAGATACGAAGCATTCTGGATATAGTAATCAGATAAACGCTGGCGAGTCTGGAAACCGGTCTTCAACGCCGATGTAGGCTTATTGCTCAATGCATTATTACCAAACACTTCATTTACACCGAGAGCAGCATTGGCAGCTGTCGCATTAAAGTTATAATTCCCCAGGCTGATACGTCCGTTAAACCCAAGATCCCAGTTTTTATAACTGAATTTGGAATTGAAACCCATCATTACATCGGCTACCGGATTTTTGTAACGATACAAATCATTATCGTTCACTACACCGTCGCCGTTACGGTCTACATATTCCCCTTCTATCGGGTTACCGTCTTTGTCGTACACCTGCTGAAATACATAGAAGGAACCGGGAGCATATCCCACACTGTGAATTTTCAGACGCAGACCACCGTCACCACCGGTCGATTCAAAACGTTTACCCGGAGAATCCGAATTGTCGTTGTAAGTCAGTTCAGTGATCTTTGTTTTGTTATAAGCGATATTGAATCCCAGATCCCAGTTGAAATCTTTTCCTACCACCGGGCGAGTGTTGATAGAAAACTCAAAACCTTTATTCTCCAACGAACCGATATTCGAAACTACATATTCGGCGAAGTCGGTACCGGCAGGAACATTTACTTCCGCATTGATCAGGTCTTTGGTCTTACGGATATACCCATCTACAGAACCGCTGATCCGGTTGTTCAGAAAACTATAATCGACACCCACATTATACGTTGTCGTTGTTTCCCATTTCAGGTTCGGATTAGCCGCTGTCGGAGCTATCACATTCACCCAGGTCACATTCCCGGCTGCATCATAGATAGGATACATGGCACCGCCTTTCCCTTCCCGATAAAAAGAAAGATACGGATAATCGCCCTGGTTGATATCCTGTTGTCCGGTAACACCCCAACCCAGACGTAACTTCAGTTCATCCAGACTGTTGAAATCTTTCAGGAAAGATTCTTCATTCAGCTTCCAGCCTAACGCCAATGAAGGGAAAAGTCCCCAACGCTTATTTTTGGCAAAACGAGACGAAGCGTCGTCGCGTAAGGTAAAAGTCAACAGATACTTGTTCATCAACGAGTAATTCATACGACCGTAGAAAGAGGCCAATACATATTTCGTATCTGTTTCCTTATATTCATTGCTTACCGTTGTATTCTGGCCGAATGTTTCCGGACGGCGTGACAGATAATAAGTCACTTTATCCGTTTTCGTACGATAACTCTGGTAAGAATATCCAGCCATTACATCGAAATGGCTGGATATGGATTCAAAGTCCTTTGAATATTGGCCATACAGATCAAATATCTTATTGTTGTGCGAATTATTATAGATATTACGGCTTCCGGTCGCATCATCGTCCGGCTGATAAGAACCGGGAGCATTCGGGTCTACATACTTCTTACCTTCCACGGAAGTATAGTCGATCCCCATATTCATGTTGACACGAAGTTCGGGCAGGAAATGAAACTTATAATCGAACTGGGCATTTCCGATAAACGATTTGGCAGTCGAACGGTCGTCTACCATTTCCAGCATAGACACAGGATTCACACCGGCAGAAGTCGAACGGGTTCCGTCAGGCGTATAATCGCCCGTCCAGGTAAAGAAACCACCATATTTACTATTGTTATAAACAGGTTTGGTAGGATCGAAAGCTACTGCGCTACCCAAAGCCCCCGTATCGGCAAAACGGTTCTTGATATAAACGCCTTTTGCGTTCAGATTCACATTCAGATGATCGTTAAACAAAGAAGGAGTCAAAGAAAGGCTTCCGGTATACCGCTGGAAGTTAGAAGTTTTCAGAATACCGTTTTGATCGGTATAACCGAAAGATACACGGTACGGCATAAACTCTTTAACCGAACCATACGCACTGAGATTATGGTCAGTAGAAACAGCCGTACGTAAAACTTCATCCTGCCAGTCCGTACTTACACCCGGATGCAGGTCCAATGCTGTCAGCATACCCTCCGTAACATTCGGTGAATTAGTTATATAGTCCCAGTATTCATCTCCGCTCATGACATCGACCTTATTACGTTTCGTACTGATCGATACATTTCCCGAATAATTGATCTTTACGCTACCGCTTTTCCCTTTTTTGGTTGTAATAATAATCACGCCATTCGATGCACGTGAACCGTAAATAGCGGCAGCCGAAGCATCTTTCAATACGGTGAACGATTCGATATCAGCCGGATTGACCGTACTCAACGGATTGCTTAAGCCGTCAGGAGCACTGTTATTCATAATCACCCCGTCGATAACCACCAACGGGTCGTTCTTGGCAGACAAGGAAGAACCGCCACGAATACGAATCGACGAAGAGGAGCCCGGTTGCCCTGTTGAAGAAGCGACCGACACACCGGCCACTTTCCCCATCAACATATCCTGCGGACTGACCTGTACACCTCTGTTTTTCTCGTCCGGCTTGATTGCCGTCACCGCCCCGGTCGCATCATTCTTCTTTACCGTACCGTAACCGATAACGACTACGTTTTCCAGCATCTGGGAATCTTCCGCCAAAAGAATGTTCATATTGGATGCGGCAGGCAGTTCCTGCATTTTATATCCGATAAATGAAACAGAGATAATATCTCCTTTGGAAGCGGCCAACATAAACTTACCGTCTACATCCGTGACTGTACCGTTCGTTGTCCCTTTTATAATGACATTTGCCCCGATAACCGGTTCTCCTGTAGGATCTTTCACAACTCCATTCACCGTTATTTGCTGTGCAAACACAGAGATGGACATACACAAGCCTGCGATGAGCATCAACAAAGATTTAAACCTTAAATGTTTCATGTGCTTAAATTTAAGTTCTTTACAAGTTTACTTAATAACCTTAACAATCCTTTTACCTTATAGATTTTTTAACCCTTTTATATCTTTCTGGTCTTTTACCTCAAAGATACTGATGGCATAGCCACCACCGCTGGCAGCCTTCAAATTCAATTTACTCTTGTTTGTCAACAGCCCTTTCTTAATCGTATAGGACTGTGGATTATTTTTCCAGTCGGCATCTTTCGCATCTGCATATACAGTCGCGATGTATTTCTTACCCGGCTCGAGGAAGTCGAAAGAAAGGCGGGAGTCATGTCCGTTCTCGTCTGCCGTACAACCGACAAACCAATCACCTGTCCCCTTTGCCTTGCGTGCAATCGTGATATAATCACCCGGCTCAGCTTCCAGATAAAGAGATTTGTCCCAATCGAGGGCAACATCTTTGATGAACTGGAAAGCATCGGCATATTGTTCGTAATGTTCGGGAATATCTGCAGCCATCTGAAGCGGGCTGTACATCGTTACGTAAAGAGCCAATTGGCGTGCCAACGTAGAACGGACCTGTGAAGTGTTCGACGGATTCATCACACTGCAATGCGTTTCGAAAATACCCGGTGTATAATCCATCGGTCCGCCGATCAGACGGGTAAATGGGAGGATCGTGGTATGGTCGACATTATTACCTCCGAACGATTCATACTCGGTTCCGCGAGCCGATTCGTTTCCGATCAGGTTCGGGTACGTACGGCACAGGCCGGTCGGACGGGTGGCTTCATGGGCGTTTACCATAATCTTATAATCAGCTGCTTTCTTTACAGCATACAGATAATGGTTACACATCCACTGTCCGTAATGATGTTCGCCGCGAGGGATGATATCACCGACATAACCGCTTTTCACACTGTTGTATCCGTTGTCTACCATGAACTGATACGCTTTGTCCATATGACGTTCATAGTTACGTACGGAAGCCGAAGTTTCATGGTGCATCATCATCTTGATGCCTTTACTTGCCGCATAACGATGGATTTCCTGTACATCGAAATCAGGATAAGGAGTTACGAAGTCGAATACATAATCTTTGCTCTTTCCGAACCAGTCTTCCCAACCTTCATTCCATCCTTCCACCAGGACGGCGTCGAAACCATTGGCCGCGGCAAAGTCGATATAACGCTTCACATTAGCTGTATTAGCAGAGTGGCGGCCGTTCGGTTTCACCTTTGTGTAATCCGTTTCGCCCAACTTGACACTGCTTAATTCATCCGTATAAGCCCATGTTCCTTTATTGGTGATCATATCCCACCAGATACCGATATATTTAACCGGCTTGATCCAGGAAACATCTTCCAGTTTACAAGGTTCGTTCAAGTTCAGAGTGATACGTGAAGCCAGAATATCACGCGCATCGTCACTTACGATAACCGTTCTCCACGGAGACTGACAAGGTGTTTGTAAATATCCTTTATCCCCTTTGGCATCCGGAGTAAGCCAGGATTCGAAGACCATATTCTTATCATCCAGATTAAGGTGCATACAAGAATAGTCTACCAATGCTGCCTCATGCAGGTTGATATACAAACCATCCTCCGATTTCATCATCAACGGCGTCTGAACGCCAGTCTGGGAGAAAGGTGTTTGTGAAGAGTTAGGCGTAACGGCTTCCTTCATCAACCCGCGGATTTCGCTCAGACGGGAAGTAACCGTACTGTATTCTTGTGTGTCATAATCACCCGGGAGCCAGAACGCCTTATGGTCGCCTGCCATGGCAAACTGTGACTTTTCCTCTTTGATCACGAAATAATTCAGCTCTTTCTGCTGCGGAAATTCATAACGGAACCCTAACCCATCGTTGAACAGGCGGAAACGGATAATGATAGAACGGTCGTTTGCCGGTTGATCCAACGTAACGGCCAGCTCGTTATACTGATTACGAATTTCTTTTTCTTCTCCCCATACCGGTTGCCAGGTTTCATCGAAAGCAGCCGTGCGGGTATCCGTTATTTTGAATCCGTCATACAGGTTCGTCTTTTTATCCAACGCAGCAACATCTTTGCGTTGTTTGAACTCGAAGTCGACAGCGGCATCCGCATCTTCCTTCTTCAACTCCAGCCCTAGTTTACTGGGTTTGATCACTTCTTTCTGTTTATAACTCAGGTCATAAACCGGTGCGCCCTTTTCATCCAGCTTGAAAGTCATTTTCAGATTTCCATCCGGTGAGAGTAATTGCTGGGCATACGACACCGCACAGCAGCCAAACAGTGCGGCCAAAAACAAAATACTACGTTTCATGGTGTTATATGATTTATATTAACATTAAAATTCAAGGATCATAACATCTCTTGCAGAAAGAGACAGGGAGGAATCCAACCGGATATTCTTACCACTCAGCAGTTCATTTGCCGAAGAGGCAGGAAGCACTTCCCGGTAGGGAGCAAGGTCAAGCATTTTCTTTTCATCCGTACCGTTCAGGAGAACGACAACAGAACGGTTACCCAATCGTCTTTCGTAGACATAAACGCCGTTGCGCGGAATGAAATGTTTATAGGAACCTTTGGCGACCACTTCATTTCCGGCACGCCACCGAAGGAGTTTCTGCATATAGGCGAATGCTTCCGTCTGCAACGAATCACGTCCTGCCGGAGTGAATGCATTTACTTTATCTCCTTTCCAGCCTCCGGGAAAGTCGTTACGCAAAGCACCGTCGCCGTTTGCCTTATCGCCGGCCATCACTATTTCCGTTCCGTAATAGATCTGAGGTATTCCACGGACAGTCAACAGGAAAGCCAACGCCTGCTTGTAACGGTTCAGACCGGAAGACGGTGTCGTTTTATAGAAACGCGAAGTATCGTGATTATCCAGGAATACCAAAAGGTTCATCGGATTAGCATACACAATATCCTGTGACAGATAATCGTAAATCTTCGCCAGCCCCCTGTCCCACTCGTTCGTTTCCTCATCGAAAACATACGACATCAGACCGTTCAACGGAAAATCCATCACGGTAGGCAAATAAGAATTACGGGGATAAGCCACCTTGCTGTCTTCCTGCCAGAAAGAAACACCGACATTGCTACCGAGCCAGGTTTCACCGACAATATTGAAATCAGGATATTCCGCTTTGACTGCCCGGCACCAGCGCGCCATCATCTCAAAGTCGGCATACGGATGTGTGTCCTGACGGATACCGTCTATTCCGGCATATTCGATCCACCAGATACTATTCTGTATCAGGTAGGTAGCGACATGACGATTCCGTTGGTTCAGGTCGGGCATGGATTCGGTGAACCAGCCGTCCACACTTTTCGTCTTATCGTAATCCGAACGGTGTATATCCATTTGCGGCATGGTCTGGTAAGAGGTCTGTGTAAAATTATCCTGGAAGTTGAACCAGTTGTCAGATGGTTTATCTTTAAAGAAGAAATGTTCGCTGCCACAATGGTTGAAGATCATATCCATTACGATCTTCAGGCCCTTATTATGAGCAGCTTCTACCATCCGACAGAATTCCTGGTTGCTACCCAAACGCGGGTCGACGGCATAATAATCGGTGATTGCATAGCCATGGTAAGAACCTTCTCGCATATTGTTTTCAAGAATGGGATTCAACCAGATAGCTGTCACGCCCAGATCGGTAAAGTAATCCAGGTGATTTTCTATTCCTTGAATATCACCTCCATGGCGGGCAAAAGGATCGGAACGGTCTACCTTATTCTCCAACATCCCCGAAACGCGGTCGTTGTCGGGATTGCCATTCGCGAAGCGGTCAGGCATGATCAGATATAATACATCAGAAGCATCAAAACCTTGCGCTCCGGCAGGACTGTCTTTGCGGTCTTTGATCTGATAAGGAATAACGGCCTGCTCACCGTTCTTCTTCAGAATGATATCGAATTGTTGCGGAGCCGTCTCTGTCAAATCCAGATATAATAACAAGTAATTGGGATTTTCCAGCCAGACAATTTCCTTGATACGGATATCCGATGCCGACAGAGAGACATTATCTGTAGAAATATCGTTACCGTATAATAAAATCTGTAATTCGGTATTCTGCATACCGGACCACCAGAATGCCGGTTCTGTTTTCTGCACATTCAAAGCCGATACCCAGGGCAGATTGAAGGTCAGACATAGTACAATCGTAATAATAATTTGTTTCATGGAATGATTTGTTTGTTAACGGAAGCAAATGTAGCAGGTTGGTCAACCGGAAACTTCCACTAGAAAAAAAATCAAAACTCATAAAAGCATCTTATATCTGATTTACAACAATATAACCCCAACCAAACAGGATAAAAATCAAAACTAATTAGAAAGAATTATAGCCTGGAACTATAGTGATACACGGGATAGCATTATAGTATTACTGGGTATTACACTATAGTGCGAGATACCGTAGCACTATATAGGGAGCAAGTTCACTCCCCATAAAGTAATCACTCGTACTTTATAGGAAAAAGGCAAACACCCTATAAAGAAAAAACGTAAGTATTTCTCTGAAAAAACATAAGTATTTTTGCAAATGGGTAGGCATCGGTTGGTAAGCGGGTAGGCACTCATAAAAAATACTCCGATTATCATTCGATTATTCCAATCTGACACAAGCTGCTATCGTCGTCAGCGAAAGAAATAAAAGCGATATTAAACCAAACCTTATCATATTCAATATTTTTAGATAGTTATTTATTGTTATACTCTTCGTCTGTTACAGGTTCATACCATTGGGTTACTCCCAAATGCACTTTTGTATTAACAGCAATATGAGTGAAACTGCTGTCGGGAGCCGCTCCATGCCAATGCACTACATCGGCAGGAATGGCAACCACATCACCAGGATGCAATACTTGTATAGGTTTCCCTTTCTCCTGATAGTAGCCTTTACCAGCAGTGGCGATCAAGATCTGACCACCCGGATGCGAATGCCAACTGTTGCGGGCTTTCGGCTCGAATATCACATCTGACACCACGACATCGAATGTTTCACTGTCGGTCATCAACCTTTGAAGATAAGCCGTACCGTTAAAGTTAGCACCTTCGATAGCACTTCCTCTAGGAAAGATAGAAGTAGATACGGCAGGCTGGGTTGTTTCAACCTTATTCACCGGCTTCCGGATGCAGGCTCCAAGTACCACAGCCAATAATAATAAGCAAGTTATCTTTTTCATATCAAAATATTATTTCAGATATTGTTTGAAGAAAGCATCCAGTTTGGGAAGCGTGATCTGCAGATACTCCGGCTGGTCGTATAAATCCACATGCGTTGCTCCGGGTACGACAAACAACTCTTTTGGTTCGGCTGCTTTCGCATAGGCATCTTCTGAAAAATAGGCAGATACGGCGTTCTCACCCACAATAAAAAGTACCGGGCGCGGAGAGATGGTTTCTATCTGTGCAAAAGGAAAGAAGTTCATCATCGGAGCAAGACTCGTGTAGGAGTAATAGCCCGTGGAATTAGGATGCTGGCCACGTTCCGGATTATCGTAATAATCGAGGAAGTCGATCGCAAACTTCGGTGTCGAGGCATCTACTTTTTCAGGCAGTGCACGGATATCTTTGCGCGCAGTACCACTGTATTCTGCAGTACGTTGAACGCCGATGGCATCGAGAATTGCCATACGTTGCTCATACGTTTGCGAATCTCCAACACCCTGACGCCTGGCACGCCCCATGTCGTACATGCTGATTGTGGCAAGTGCCTTGATACGGTGGTCGATCTGTGTGGCACTGACAGAGTAACAGCCACCCCCACAGATACCGATGACACCTATTTTATCGGCATCGACAGCCGAGTGATTCGACAGAAAGTCGACCGCAGCACTGAAATCTTCCACACGCACTTCGGGTGATTCTATACGACGTGGATAGCCACCACTCTCGCCATAGTAGGAAGCATCGAAAGCCAACGTTACATAACCGAGCTCCGCCAGCCTGCGGGCATGAAGTCCCGAAGTCTGCTCTTTTACGCCGCCAAAGGGATGACCGACGATGATTGCAGCATACTTCTTCGTTTCATCGTAATCTTTGGGCAGATAAAGATCACCTGCAATGTCTATCAGAAAACGATTGTGGAAAGCCACTTTCTGCACTTTCACTCCATCATCCAATATCTGAGACGGGGCATCGGAGTATACAGCCAACCCCTTACTGTGCAGTAGGTCGTTCATTACCAGTCGTCCGGCATCGGCTTCACTGCGACCGATATTTCTCTGAACTACGGCAAACAGATTGCGCAGTTCGTCGGAAGTGACACCTATGTTCATTGCAATATTCATGTGGCTACGCAGCATCGGTTCCACCCCTTTACCAAGTGAGGCGATTACAGCAACAGTAGCCAGTTCACGTTCCTGGTAGGTCAATACGTCCCGTTCGAAGAGGTCAGCAAAAAGATGTTCTTTGAGGAACACTTCGATTTCGGGAGCCAGTACGGCATAACCGGCTTTCGGCGCATCGGCAGGTACACCTGATATCTCGGCCAATATATCCCGTCCTCGTTCGTACTTGCTGCGGGTATCGGTTATCGGCGATGCTTCCCGCCCCCAATTATCCTCGATACCTTCTTTTTTGCGTTCGTCAAGTACCTCGACAAGAGTTTGTAGTCCGCGCAATACCCGAGGAAATCCACAATAAGCATAGGTATGTACCATTACCTCTTTGAGTTCATTGACGGTCATTCCGTCGTCCAATCCCGTAACGAGGACTGGTTTCAAATGATGAAGGTCTCCCTTACCCACAAGGGTCGCGACCTCTACAATGTGTTGTCGTTTGTTGTCCATCTCTTGTTCCACTTTTGGAGTTTGTGCAACCGTATTTCCATACCAAAACAAGATACAGAACAGGGTCATCACTAATTTTGATTCTATTTTCATTCTTCTGAATATTTATTTATCTGTTTTATCTGATGCAAAATTAGTCTGATATTTCTGCTTTGACCGGTCATAAATTACGGTTCTGTGTATAATTATTACAGATCAGGACTGACAACCCGAAGATATTTCTTATTTTTGTATAGAAACAATGATACATGCTGTTATGGAGAAGATTATAAAGCTGAATACGATCAAAGATTACAATGATTTTTTGGGTATAGAGACTCCCCATCCATTGGTCAGCGTGATCGATGCGTCGAAAATCAAACCGTTGCATCATACCCGTAAAAATATTGGATTCTATGTCATTTATCTAAAAGACATTAAATGTGCCGACCAGATTAAATACGGTCGAAAATTATACGATTTTCAGGAGGAGACACTGGTGTTTGCCGCACCGGGACAGATTATCGGTAACGACGATACAGGTGAAGTATTTCAGCCCAAAGGGTGGTGGTTGACGTTTCAACCCGAGTTGTTACACGGCACCCCCCTGGGACGTCATATGCAGGACTATACATTTTTTTCCTATGCTGTCAATGAGGCACTACACCTTTCGAAACAGGAGCGACAAACCGTTATCGACTGTATGATAAAGATCGATGAAGAAATCAAAGGAGCGACGGACAAGCACAGTAACCTGATTATAGCCTCGGCTATCGAGTTATTACTCAATTATTGTACCCGGTTTTATGATCGTCAGTTCATTACCCGCAAAAAAGAGAATAAAGATACGCTCAGCACCTTCGAAGCGTTGCTGAACGATTATTTTACGTCGGATAAACCCCAGTTATTTGGAACACCGACCGTAGCTTATTGTGCAGAAAAACTACACTTATCGGCGAATTACTTCGGAGATCTGATAAAAAAAGTAACCGGTTCTTCTGCACAGGAATATATCTTGTCGAAAATAATGGATACAGCAAAAGAGTTACTCGCCGACCCGGCCAAATCAATCAGTGATGTTGCTTATGCTCTAGGGTATCAATATCCACAATATTTTAGTAGGGCATTTAAGCGTATCGTCGGATATTCGCCAAATGAATACAGAACATTGAGAAAAACACTCCTATGACTAAAACGATATCAGCCATTCTCCTGTTTCTGTTCTGCATTCAGTTGCCTTATGCTTCTGAAAAAGACAAGACGAATCTATCCCTGCTAAAAGAACTGGATCGCACGATTGCGCAGAAACCTTTCTTCCAGCAGCAACGGGAACAGGAAGCCGATAGCATTAAAAGTCTGTTGAAAACGACCTCTTCGCTGGAAAGCAAATATGAACTATACGGAACTTTATTCGGTATCTATCTGCATTTCCAGGCAGATTCAGCCTTGCGTTACCTGGAAAGAAGAGAGGCTTTGACCGACTCACTCCGTAACCTATCCTATAAGAATGACCTGCGGATAGCCCGGGCAGAGGTTCTCGGTATCATGGGGCTTTATAACGAAGTTCCCGAACAACTGGAACAAATACAGAGAGAGAGTCTTAGTGAAGGCTCATTACTTTATTATTATTATACCAGCCGTACTTTCTATGGATGGATAGCCGATTACACCCGCACGAACGACCGTCATAAATACATCGCCCAGACAAATGCTTACCGCGATTCGATCCTGGCTGTTACGCCAAACGGCATCGACCATAATATCGTACTGGCAGACCAGTTGATCGTAAACGGTAATCCGGATGAAGCCATTCGCCTGATGAACGACGAACTGACAAAAGCTCAGGGCACAGAATCCGCTATATACATATTATATAACCTATCCCAGGCATACGCTCAAAAAGGTGATACGGAAAAACAAATCTATTACCTGTCCCAAACAGCGATCAGCGATCTGAAAGCAGCCAAACGTGAGTATATATCCCTGCAAAAACTGGCATTACTCATGTTTGAAAAGGGAGATATCGAACGGGCATACAAATACCTGAGCTGTTCGATGGAAGATGCCGTTGCCTGCAACGCCCGTCTCCGTTCAGTCGAAGTGACCGAGTTTTTCCCGATCGTGGATAAAGTTTATAAACTAAAGATACAGAAAGAGAAACAGATTACCCGTACCCTGCTTATCAGCATCAGCCTGATGGCGGTCCTTTTACTGATCACCATCGTTTACCTCTACCGCCAGATGAAAAAGCTGTCGTTTATGCGTAAGAAAGTCAGTGCCGCCAACGAACAGTTACAGGAGATCAACCAGGAACTGAGCCAGGCCAGCAAAATAAAAGAAGAATACATCGCACTCTACCTGAACCAATGCGTTATCTATCTGGATAAACTGGATACATATCGCCGTTCACTCGCCAAACTGGCAATGGCCTCCAAGCTGGATGATTTGTTCAAGACGATCAAGTCCGAACAATTCATACGCGACGAGCGGAAAAACTTCTACAACGAGTTCGATAAATCATTCCTCCGGCTCTTCCCCCGTTTCATCGAATCTTTTAACGGCTTAATGACGGAAGAAGGAAAATTATATCCTAAATCCGGTGAGATATTATCGACCGAACTCCGCATCTTCGCCCTCATCCGGCTCGGAATAAACGACAGTAGCAATATCGCCCATTTCCTGGGATATTCGCTGGCTACGGTTTATTCCTACCGAAGCAAGGTCAGAAGCAAGGCACTGAATAAAGAAGAGTTTGAACAACAGGTAGCAGTCCTGTAAACATATTTCAAATAAAATCACTACATTTGCCTTCCGTTATTATAAGGAAGGAAATAATTAAATGATCGATCAACCTACCATAGACCGGATACTTGACGCTGCAAACATTGTGGATGTTGTTTCTGAATTCGTTACCTTGCGTAAGCGAGGGATCAACTATGTAGGATTATGTCCGTTTCATACTGACAAAACACCCTCTTTCTACGTCTCTCCGGCTAAAAATATATGTAAATGTTTTGCCTGCGGCGAAGGAGGCACGGCTGTTCATTTTATTATGAAGCATGAACAGCTGAACTATTTCGATGCCTTACGTTATCTTGCCAAGAAATACAACATCGAGATACAGGAACGGGAACTGACCGATAAGGAAAAGCAAAGACGCAGCGACCGGGAAAGTATGTTGATCGTCAACAGTTGGGCACAACAGTATTTCAGCACCCAGCTGTACGAACACGTAGAAGGGAAAACCGTCGGATTGCGTTATTTTGCCGAACGTGGATTCCGGGAAGACACCATCCGTAAATTTCAGTTAGGTTACAGTCTCGACCAGCGGGATGCTTTATATAAGGCAGCAACCAAGAACGGTTATAAAAAAGAATTTCTCGAAAAGACAGGACTCGTCATCGTCTATGACAACGGAGGAGTCAATGACCGTTTCCGTGGCCGTGTGATCTTTCCTGTACATACCCTAAGCGGAAAAGTCGTAGCTTTCGGTGGACGCGTACTCAAAAAAGACGAGAAGACAGCCAAATACGTCAACTCACCGGAAAGTGAGATTTATCACAAGAGTAATGAGTTGTACGGTATCTATTTCGCCAAACAGGCCATCGTAAAGGAAGACCGCTGTTTCCTGGTGGAAGGCTATACCGATGTGATCTCCATGCACCAGGCGGGAATCGAGAATGTCGTCGCTTCTTCCGGTACAGCTCTTACACAAGGACAGATACGGCTTATACACCGTTTCACCAGTAACATAACCGTATTATATGACGGTGATGCCGCCGGTATCAAAGCCGCTCTGCGCGGTATTGACCTGTTGCTGGAAGACGGCATGAATGTCAAGGTGGTCCTGCTCCCCAACGGTGAAGACCCCGACTCGTTCGCCCGTAAACACAATGCCAGTCAGTTTGCTGAATTTATCAAGCAGAGCGAAACAGACTTTATCCGCTTCAAAACCCGTTTATTATTGGATGATGCAGGAAACGACCCGATCAAACGATCGTCGCTGATCACGGATATTATACGTACGGTAGCCATCATTCCCGACAATATTGCCCGTTCAATCTATATCCGCGAATGCAGTGCAATGATGGAGATAGACGAACAGGTGTTGTTGAACGAAGTCAATAAAATTCGTTTAAGCAAAGAAGAAAGACAAAATACACAGGGTACTCCTCCGGTATCCAATACGATGAGTATAATACCGGAATATCCTGATATTCCCGGTTACCAGCCAATCGTTGAGGATAGCTTTTTGCCACCGCCGGACGATGCGATGCCATTACCGGACGATAATATGCCTCCTCCTCCACCGCCAATGGAAGAATATCCGATGGAAGAGACAGGGCCTATGGAGGTTCCACCGCCCGATTTTCCGCCGGTACAACCTACACAACCGGCCCACTCCGTCCAACCGAAACGCTCTCCGTATGAGGTATATGAGCTTACGCTGTTGAAATATATCGTGCGGTACGGTGAACAGGTCTTGTTCGATTATGTGGATGAGGAGACAAACGAACAGGTCATAATGCGAGTAGCAGAATATATCCGTTACGACCTGGAGCGTGACGATCTGACTTTTTATACCCCTATCTTTAAAAGCATGCTCGACGAAGCCTCAGAGAAATGCAAGACCGAGGGATTTAAAGCCAGCCGTTATTTTCTGGCCCATCCGGACCCGAATGTCAGCAGGCTTGCCGCCAACCTGATCAGCGAAAAGTATCAACTAAGCAAATATCACAGTAAATACCGCGAGTTGGAACAGGAGCAGGATAAACTGGACCAACTGGTCATCCGTGAACTATATGCCATGAAAGATGCCTATATCCTCCGGCAGATAAAGGAGGCACAACTGGGTATTAAAGAGGCACATGCCCAGGGAAATGAAGATAAGGTGTTCGAGTTGATGAAACAACTCACCCACCTGAACGAAATAAAAAATGTATTGAGTAAAGAATTAGGAGAACGTATCGTATTAAAAATGTAACAATCTTAAAGCCTATGAACTTTCTGGAAACAGAAGATGTGGTCAAACAATATGCCAATCATCTTGCCCTGAATAAAGTCAGCATACAAGTTCCCGAAGGGAAAATATTCGGGTTACTCGGACCGAACGGTGCCGGAAAAACCACGCTGATCCGTATTATCAACCGTATCACGGCTCCTGACAGCGGGATTGTCCGTTTCAACGGCCGCGAATCGAAGCCGGAAGATATTTATCAGATCGGTTACCTGCCCGAAGAACGGGGATTATACAAAAAGATGAAGGTCGGCGAACAGGCCATTTATCTCGCCCAACTGAAAGGATTGTCCTATCAGGAAGCCCGGACCCGCCTGACCCGCTGGTTTGAAAAGTTCGACATCATGCCCTGGTGGAATAAGAAACTGGAGGAGTTATCAAAAGGGATGCAACAGAAAGTACAGTTCATCATAACCGTGATACACGAACCGGCATTACTCATCTTCGATGAACCGTTCAGCGGCTTCGACCCGGTGAATGCAGAACGGCTGAAACAGGAAATCCTGGAACTGAAAGAAAAAGGGCATACGATCATCTTCTCTACCCATAATATGGCTTCGGTCGAAGAAATATGTGACAATATAGCCCTGATCAACAAATCGCAAGTCGTACTGTCGGGTAATGTAGCGGAGATCAGAAACCGTTTTCGTAACAATACGTTTACACTGCGTATCTCATCCGACAGCGAACTTTCAAACGATCATTCTGATATTTTCACGCTGCTTTCTGAAAAAGACCAAAGTGGAATACGCGAATTACAAATCCATAAAGCAGACGGAGTCAGCAATTCCGCTTTATTATCCGCTTTATCCGAAGAGGTCGAGATTCTATCGTTTACCGAAGAACTTCCATCCATGAATGATATATTTATTAATACCGTTTCGGGCACAAACTCTACACAGGCATGAATAAAATAGGACTTATTATCAAAAGAGAATATCTACGCCGGGTAAGCAAAAAGTCGTTTATCCTGCTAACATTCCTTACACCATTTCTGTTCGCCGCACTGGTATTCGTGCCGTTATGGTTATCGACCATCAAGGGAGACGAAGTACGTAACGTTGCCATCATCGATACGACCGGAAAGTATGCCCCGTTGTTCGAGAATAATGAAAGCTATCATTTCATCCATAGCAATAAGACGCTGGATGAATACCGGCAAAACGAGGACAAAGAAATATTTGCCTTCCTGAGTATCACGGACGATCTGCTGGACAATCCCAAAGCAGCGACCTTGTATTCTGAAAAACAAGTACCGGTAGAACTGAGCCGGATGGTCAACCAGACACTCAGCAAACAGCTGGAAAGCGAGAAACTGGCATCCTTCAATATCCCTAACCTGAAAGAGATCATCCGGGAAAGTAAGATCAACTTTAATGTACAAACGATCAAATGGAGTGAAGACGGCAAGGAAAGTGCCTCATCGGCTACCGTGGCTTCCGTGATCGGGATGGTATTTACCTTTATCATTTATATGTTTATCATGATGTATGGAGCAATGGTGATGCAAGGTGTTATGGAAGAAAAGACCAACCGTATCATTGAAGTGATGATCTCATCGGTTCGCCCGTTCGATCTGATGATGGGGAAAATCATCGGTATCGGCTTTGTCGGGCTGACACAGGTATTCCTGTGGGGAGTTATCACAACGATCCTCGTGGCTGTCGGAGGATTCATGTTCTCCGGTGGTGCGGATGTGACAGCCTTACAGGCAACCCCGTCCATGGGAATGATGGATGCAGGCGCACTAGCTTCCTCTTCGGGCAATGAGATTATGGGAATTATCAATTCGATTAATATTGCGGAAATAGGAATCTCTTTCATCATCTATTTTATTGGCGGTTATATGTTATATGCCTCCATATTTGCTGCTATCGGTTCGGCTGTCGACAGCCAGGAAGATACCCAGCAGTTTATGGCTCCGGTTACGATCTTTATGATCTTTGCTTTGTACGCCGGTATATATAGTATGGAGAACCCGGACGGACCGTTGGCATTCTGGTGTTCGATGATTCCGTTCACCTCTCCGATCGTCATGATGGTACGCATCCCGTTTGAAATACCGTTATGGGAAAAGCTATTGTCTGTAGCGTTATTATACGCTTCCGCTATCGGAATTGTCTGGATATCCGCCAAGATATACCGGGTCGGTATCCTGATGTACGGAAAGAAACCGAGCATCAAAGAGATGATCAAATGGATCAAATATAAATAATATGGAACAGAATATATCGCTTATACTAAGCCGTCACGGGGAGACGGAAGAAAATAAACTACGCATCATGCAGGGACAGATGCCCGGACATCTCTCCGAACTGGGCAAACAACAGGCGGAACAACTTGCCGACCTGTTAGAAAAGGAAGAGATCGATATCATCGTTAGCAGCGACCTGGCACGGAGTTACGATACCGCCATGGCCGTTGCCCGCCGAAAAGGACTGGAGCCGGTCCAAACGCCGCTACTCCGGGAAATGGACTGGGGTGTTTACACCGGAAAGGTTGCCAATGAACTGGATTTCAAAAAACTCCCGGAAAGCGTAGAGAGCCTGGAGGCTTTATATAAAAGAGCCGGAGAGTTTCTGCAATTCCTGCAAACGAACTTCCCCGGAAAACGTATCCTGGCGATCGGACACGGAGGTTTCAACCGTGCCATTATCGTACGGATAGAAAAAAGGCAGCAAGAGGATATCCTGAAGCTGCCGATCATGAAAAACACAGCTTGTCTGCGCTTTTCAATCTGAATGATTCTTTGTTATTGTTTATACCTGGGGCTGCACGACACTGAATGTACCGGATGCTTTACTGACCAGTTTATCGTCGCAATAAATCTCACACTCGCTGAAATGAACGTGACGTCCAGGTTTGATCACCGTTCCTTTAGCGATCAGTTCCTTGCCCCAGGCGGCTCTTAAAAAAGAGACTTTCAATTCTGCCGTCAGGACATCTTTGTCCAGCGGTGTCATCGTATAAGCGGCAAAACCGGCGATCGTATCCGCCAAAGCCGCCAGCACACCTCCGTGAATAACCCCGCTGTACTGGCGTTGTTCATCATGTAAAGGCATGCGTGCCTCGACTATTCCATCCTCTACTGTCGTGAATTGAACGCCCAAATGATTTACATATGGGTTCGTCTTTACCCTGTCAAGCAATCTTTCTTTTACTTCTGTATTCATTATTTTTACTCAATTAGTTGGTTTCCTTCTAGCGGATCGTGATCTTACAATCATCCAGATTATCTATGATTGCCAGGCTTTCCACATGGATACCCGATTCACGCAAAGCTTTTCCACCGTCCTGAAAGGCTTTCTCAATGATAAAGCCCATGCCGGAAATAGTAGCACCTGCCTGTTTTGCCAGATCCAGCATTCCCATAGCCGCATTACCGAAAGCCAGGAAGTCATCGATAAAAAGAATATGGTCGTCGGCTGTCAGGAAGTTATTACTGATACAAACCGTATAATCACGATCTTTCGTAAAAGAATGGACTACCGTACTCAGCATATTCTCCATTGTCTTCGGTTGTTTCTTCTTCACAAATACCACCGGCAATTGCAAGATATATCCGACCATGATAGCCGGAGCAATACCACTGGCCTCGATCGTCACGATCTTATTGATATGTTCTCCTTCAAAACGTCTGATAAATTCTTCAGCAACCTTATACAGAAGCATCGGGTCCATCTGATGATTAATAAAACTATCCACTTTCAGGATGCCTCCCGGATAACATCTGCCATCTTGCAAAATACGCTGTTTAAGTAATTCCATGTGTTTTTATTCTGTTTTATCTACTTTGTCTTCTTTTACGCGGATCAGGACATTGGCTATGATCGCCGTCAAACCGCCGGTAGTGATACCGGATGAAAATATTCCCTTTATAGCTTCCGGAGCTGTTTTCAAAATATCAGGCATCAGTTCTACCCCTAATCCCAGGGAAAGACTGACAGCCAATACCAGTGTCGCTTTCCGGTTGATCTCCTGTGAAGCGATGATACGGATACCGGCAGCTGCTACCGTCCCGAACATCAGTAATGTCGCCCCTCCGAGAACCGGATCGGGCATCAAAGAGAACACCACTCCCACGATCGGGAATAATCCCAGTAAAATCAACATGCCGGCAATATAATAGCCGACATAACGGCTGGCAACGCCCGTCAACTGGATAATCCCGTTATTTTGTGCAAAGATAGAGTTTGGAAACGAATTAAAGACACCGGCAACAAAAGAATTTACACCGTCTGCCAGCACACCACCCGAAACACGCTTCAGATACCCCTCTCCTTCAATCGATTTACCGGAAATCATGGAGTTGGCTGTCACGTCTCCTGTCGCTTCGATAGCCGTGATCAGATAAACCAGGCCGATAGCAATGAAAGAAGAGATATTAAAGTCGAGTCCGTATTTAAAAGGTACCGGGATATTGAATCCCATCAGGTTCTGTGAAGAAGCCGCACTCATATCGACCATGCCTAAGGCAAAAGACAGTCCGTAACCGATGCACAGCCCAAGTACGATCGAACTCATACGCAGGTATTTGTTTTTACAACGATTGAAGAACAGTACACTCAGCAATACCGTTGCCGCCACACCGATATTCCTCAAACTACCGAACGTTCCGTTATCCATCGCAGCAAACCCACCTCCGCAGGAGACTACACCGACCTTGATCAGACTCAATCCGATCAACAGCACGACAATCCCGGAAACCAGCGGAGTAATGATCGAACGCATATATTTGAATGTCCGGCTAATGATCATTTCGATCGGAGCAGCAGCCATACAAACACCGAAAATAAGCGGCAGGCCACCGGCTAGTCCGGCTGAAATGATCGGTCCGATAAACGAGAAACTCGTTCCCTGTATACAGAGCAGTCCGGCTCCTACCGGACCGATCCGTTTACATTGTACAAATGTGGATATACCGGAAGCGAAAAGAGCCATCGACACCAGGAAGCCGGTTGTTTCAAGATCGAGCTTCAAAGCACCCGCAATAATCAGCGGCGGAGTAATGATCGCGACAAAGATAGCCAGCAAATGCTGCAAAGCTGCAAACAAAGCCTCTTTCAAAGGCGGACGGTCATCTATACCGTAAATCAAATCTGTTTCTTTTACCGGAATAATAGTCTCTTCTAACTCTTCAGTATTTATATCCATATTTGTTATTTGATGATAAATATTTAATTACAGTTTCAGATCTTGAAGGGTCTCTCCTTTGGCATTCAATACACGCAAAGTCATATCCTTTCCTTTTTTCTGAAGTACCATGACCGTCGCACCGTCCATCCGGTAACCGCCACCTACGATAACCGGGAAATTGTTACCATTGGCAACCCCTTTCGGATAATAAGCATGACGGTGAGTATGTGCATTGATACATACATTGAACGGAGCTTTCGCCAATAAGCCACCCCATAATTCCAGACAAGGATTATAACGGTCTACATCTTTTCCATAAATAGGCACATGATGGATCAACACGCGTTTCGTTGCTTGTTTAAACGGCCTGGAAGCCAGTTCTTCTTTCAGGAAGCCTACTTGTGCCTCACGCAGGGCGGAGAAATCATTCAGGCCATAATAAACCCAATGGTCATCGGGTTTATCTTCACCGCAATCCAACATGACGATACGAGTATCGCCCCAGTTAAACGCACCGTATGTCTTATCGCCGACATAATCGAACAGTTTACGCAAACCGATCGAATAAGCATTCCTGATCTCATGGTTACCACGCAGATAGAATACGGGAACATCCGCTGCCCCGACCGTTTCATTCAGTTCAGAAAGAAAATGAGTTGCTTCATCATGATTGGCGGGATCGTCGATACAATCGCCGTTAAAGATAACGAAATCATAATCTACACCTTTTACCTGATTATATAGTGCCTGCAATGTTTCCGAATGCTTATGAAGGTCATTAAAGATAATGGCTGTAAAATCGGATGTAGAAGATTCCGGCAACGTGAATGTATGGAAATCGGAAACAGCCGTTTCCCCGAATATTTTCTTATAAGCCTGGTAAAGCATGATTTCCTGAGAGCAAACGCGATAATAATAAGTCTTACCCGGTTCCAGGTCATTCAGCCTGATCTTATTCTGCAAATCGTTACAGATCACCTGACCATCCACGATGGTACGCGCTTTCTTTAACTGATTCTTATCCGTGCCATATTCAACCCAACTATAAGCAGGAACAGTAGTCTGCCACATAACCGTAACTCCGTTCCCTACCGGATTCTGCAAATAAGGTTCCGTACGGAAGATCTTGTCAGCGGGTTGTTTGAAAACGATATCCGTTACGATCGGACGATGATCGGAAGCTGCCGGTTCATCGACTACCCAGGCGGAAAGACGTGTAAAGGCAGTAGTATCCTTTGCATAAGCCGCAATATAATCGATTGTTTCAGTCGGTTCATCTGCCGGGAAAGTCGGTTGCTTGGTATTTGTCAGGATTACAAAATCGTTCTGTATACCTTTAATGACTTCCGAATCCGGATGAGCATTAAAATCGCCGGCAATAAAGAGAGGCTTATTCGCCTTTGCAGCTTCTCTGCTGATAATCTCCAACGAAGCCAGGCGGTCTTCCCCTGTCAGGGAAAGGTGGGTACAACAATAAATATACTTTTCAAATTCTACGATAAGCAGGGCACGTTCTTCTTCTCTTCCCGGGAGTGCCAGATACCGATAACCGAGCGGTTTCTCTTTGCTCAACATGCCGATACCGTATTTTCCTCCGTCATAATCGATAGCAGGAGCATATACCGGATACATCAATGTTTTGTCAGCCAGCACACGCAACACATCGGTCTGACCGCTCCTGCCCGTCACACTGTCCACTTCCTGTACGGCAACAACATTCGGATGCACTTTATTGATCACGTCGGCCGTACGTTGAAAGTTGGAAACATCATCCATTCCTCTCCCGTTACGGATATTATAACTCATTATACGCAAGGTATTATCTTCCCTCGCTCCCTTCTCCTGTGAATAAAGGTTGCATAACGGCAATAACATAAAAAGTACCGCCATTAACCCACTCCCGTGTTTCATATGTTTATAGTTTAGTGATTAACATTCTCCCATTACTTCTTTCAAATCCTGTTCGAATTCAGCTATATCTTCGCCGGTCGTATCCCAGGAAGTAACCAGGCGGGCCTCATTGTTTTCTTCATTCCACATATAGAAGAAATAACGCTCCTGGAGTTTTTTCAACGGTTCGGATGGGATCGTGAAGAATATCTGATTCGTTTCTACTTTCTGCGTAAATTGTATCTGCGGATATTGTTTGAGCGCAGCAGCCAGTTTCGCTGCACTGATATTTGCCTTCATAGCATTTTCAAGCCACAGGTTATTTTCCAGATAAGGGATAAACTGAGCTGAAAGGTAACGTAGTTTGGAAGCCAGTTGAGCCGACTGTTTTCTGTAATACTGCAGGTTTTCCGTAATTTCCGGACGGAAAGAAACGACAGCCTCTCCCATCATCATACCGTTTTTTGTACCGCCGAAACTTAAAATGTCGACACCGGCGTCTACCGTCACTTGCTTCATGGAACAATTCAGATAGGCACAGGCATTCGCCAGACGTGCACCGTCCATATGCAAATACATATTATGAGCATGCAGTAAGTCTGCAATCGCTTTCACCTCTTCAATCGTATAGACTGTACCCAGTTCTGAAACCTGAGAAATATAAACGGCTTTCGGTTGCGAATGATGGCAAACGCCAAAGTTATGTAAACGCGGCTTGATCAGCTCCGGAGTAAGTTTGCCGTCGGTGGTCGGGATCGTAACAACCGCACAACCGGTCATACGTGCCGGAGCACCGCATTCATCGACATTAATATGTGCCGTTTCCGCACATAAAATACTATTGAAAGGACGTGTTACGGCCTGCAACGCTACCGAATTAGCGCCAGTCCCGTTAAAAACAAAGAATGGAGATGCCTCTCCACCGAATATACTCTTGATCTTTGCCACTGCGGCAGCTGTCCAGGGATCGTCGCCATATCCGATCGCATGATCCTCATTTGCTTTTATCACAGCCTCCATCACCAAGGGATGGACACCAGAATTGTTATCGCTTGCAAAACTTCTCATTGTGTTTTAGAATTTTGCAGTAAAAGTACGTATTTATTCATTAATATGTCATTTTTATCATCCATATATTAAAAAAAGAAGGAGCTTCCAAACGGAAACTCCTTCTTTTTATTAACTTGTTTATTAGAATATTAACCACTATCCCAGGCGGAAATCCTTCAAAACTTTTTGCAACTCCTGGCGGGCAAAGAAGATACGACTCTTTACGGTTCCCAGCGGTACATTCAGTTTATCTGCTATCTCATTATATTTATAACCACTTAAAAACATGGAAAAAGGAACTTTCAATTCATCATTCAATCCATTAATGGCCTTTGTGATTTCCTGAATCTGATATGCTCCGTCCGGAGAATCAAACCCTGAATCATTAACGACGTCCAAATTATACAAATCAACACCTTGATCAACAACTGTCTGCGTACGAACTATCTTATGATAGTTGTTTATGAAGATATTACGCATGACGGTCAAGACCCATCCTTTAAAATTAATATTATCAACAAACTTTTCCTGATTGTCCAAAACCTTCAGCGTTGTGTCCTGCATCAAATCTTGGGCGTCATCCCGATTTGCGGTGAGCATCAATGCAAAATTCATCATGTTTTCTTGCATGCTCAATAATTTTTTCTGAAATTGCAACGCATTCATATTACTTACTATTTATAAAAGGTTAATACCGGTTAAGTATAGCCCCTCACTATTGAGAGACAATACAAATATAGGAAATATTATTGATATCGAATGTCGCTTTGAGAAATATTAATATTAAAAATCGTAACTTAATATATTTATAACAAACACTGCTGAAAATGAACAGCTTTTGCAAGTTGTAAACTTGTACAAATACAAAATTTACAAGTTATATGTTACAATTTTCAAGAAAGTACAAAAAGTATAGATAATTAGACAAAATGATGAAAAATTCAGGACTCTTGTTTTTGCTGCTATTTCTTTTGGTAACAACCTTTAAATCAAAGGGAGAAGAGCAAAAGATCGTCTACCAGATAGATATAAAGAAAGAGATAGATAACACCACCCGTATCTATCTCCGTAACGGATTGGAAGAAGCCAAATCGTTGGGAGCGGATGCTATCCTTCTCCACATGAACACTTATGGAGGACTGCTCGAAGCAGCGGATTCAATGCGTACGGCAATTTTATACAATCCGATACCCGTCTACGTTTTTATCGACAACAATGCCGCTTCGGCAGGAGCACTTATATCCATTGCGTGTGAAAAAATATTTATGAGAAAAGGCGCCAATATCGGGGCAGCAACCGTCGTCAATCAGACTGGGGCCGCCTTACCCGACAAATACCAGTCATATATGCGCTCCATGATCCGATCGACTGCCGAAGCACACGGAAAAGATACGATCATACAAGGAAAGGATACGACTTTCAGATGGAAAAGAGATCCGCTGATCGCCGAAGCCATGGTAGATGAGCGCGTTGTCGTTCCCCAACTGATCGACTCGGGAAAAGTCCTTACTTTCACAGCCGACGAGGCTTTGGAATGGAGATATTGCGACGGCATTGCAGAAACACCCGGTGAAGTAATTACAAAGTATCTGGGATATAACGATTACGAATTGAAAACATATAAACCGTCCTGGTATGACGACCTGAAAGGTTTCCTGATGAATCCTATGCTGCAATCGTTACTGATCATTATTATTATCGGGGGAATTTACTTCGAGATGCAAACACCCGGTCTCGGCTTTCCATCAGCAGCAGCCGTTGCCGCAGCTATACTTTACTTCGCTCCCTTATATATCGACGGCCTGGCACAAAACTGGGAAATCCTGGTATTTATAATCGGCTTGTTATTGATTGCGGCGGAGATATTTATCATACCCGGATTCGGGATAGCCGGTATCAGCGGGATCATTTTCCTGGTAGCCGGATTAACCCTTAGTTTACTGAATAATACGGATTTCAATTTCGAAGAAGTCTCCACCAAGGAAATCGGCGAGGCAGTCCTTACCGTTCTGATCGGACTGGGACTGGGTTTCGTTCTGATGATCTGGCTGTCCAACAAAATAGGGACAAAAGGCATGTTGCGGAAAGTAGCACTCCATAAAGATCTGGAAGATGCCCATTCATCACCTTCCCTCGCCCCACTGATCGGAAAAGAAGGAACCGCCTTCACCGTTCTGCGCCCTTCGGGCAAAGTGATGATCGACAACGAACTCTATGACGGCGTATCCGATTCAGGTTTTATCGAAAAAGGGACGAAAGTGAAAGTCGTCCGTTTCGAGAATGCACAAGTCTATGTGGAGACATTCACCCTATAGTACCAGTTTATCATTACCGGGCACACGCTCATAAAGGATACGTTTATCGACGACCACATATCGCAAGGCATCGATCGCCAGCAGGTCGCTTAAAATATTCCTGGCCGTGTAATAATTTACATGGCCGATACGGCAAAGCTGTCCGGCATTGATAGATGGATGTTCGTCCAGATAGGCGAACAGGCGTTCCACCGGTTTGCTGATCTTCACCAGTGTCCCGTCTTTCCTACGCTTTTTCTCCCACGAAAGCATCAGGATTTCATTGGCCAGGATATTTTCATCGGCAACACGTATATAGGCCTTATATTTATCTTCCTTATCAGGTGCCAGGTGGGGCTTATCCGCACTGGGCGCAATATAAACTTCCAATACGGTTTTTCCGTTTATCTCCCAGCGGGTGGCTTCAAACGGAACTTCCGGCTGAGTATACATTTTTGATGCAGCCTCGATCATATAATACTCTTCTTCACTACGGACACCGGAGATATTCCCGTTGTCTTTCACTCCTATCAGCAACCGACCGCCATCGGTATTGGCAAAAGCAGACAAGGTACGGGCAATCTTTTTACTATCGCTTACCTCGAACTTGAAATCGAGCTGTTGATGCTCGCCCTGTTCAATCAATGCTTCTATCGGATGTTTCTTCTTCATTTTGGCTCATTATTTGACCGGCAAAATTAAAATAAATGTCTAACTTTGCCAACCGAAAAAGAGTGAAAGCATGTCACAGATCCCTTCATTAATTTCAGACCTGGCAGTAATACTGATTTCTGCGGGGCTTGTTACTTTGCTTTTCAAGAGATTAAAGCAACCGGTCGTACTGGGCTATATTGTTGCCGGAATTCTGGCAGGCCCGGCTATAAAAGAAATTCCCACAGTTTCAGACGTAGAAAGTATCCGTATCTGGGCAGACATAGGCGTTGTCTTCCTGCTTTTCGCCCTGGGGCTCGATTTCAGTTTCAAGAAGCTGATGAAAGTCGGTGGAACAGCGGTGATCGGGGCAGTCACGGTCGTTATCGGGATGATGACATTCGGTTATATCACCGGATTATCGCTCGGCTGGGGACATATGAACAGTCTTTTTCTGGGCGGAATGCTCTCGATGTCGTCCACCACGATCATATTCAAAGCTTTTGACGATATGGGACTACGTAACCAGCGGTTTGCTGGGGTCGTATTCGGTATACTGGTCGTAGAAGACCTGTTTGCCGTCCTGCTGATGGTCTTGCTCTCTACACTTGCCGTAAGTAAACATGTCGAAGGTATGGAATTACTGGACAGCGTGATTAAGCTAGGTGTCTTTCTCCTTTTCTGCTTTGTCGTCGGTATTTACCTCATCCCTTCTTTCCTGAAGAAAGCGCGAACATTCCTCAACGACGAAACGCTGCTGATCGTCAGTCTCGGTCTATGCCTGGGGATGGTCATGATCGCGACCAAAGCCGGTTTTTCTTCTGCACTGGGTGCTTTCGTTATGGGTTCGATCCTGGCTGAAACGATCGATGCCGAACATATCGAACACATCGTAAAACCGGTAAAAGACCTGTTCGGTGCCATCTTCTTCGTTTCCGTCGGCATGTTGATCGATCCGGTATTGCTTTGGGAATATAAGATCCCGATCCTGATACTGACCCTCGTTGTCATGATCGGACAAATACTTTTTGCCAGTTTCGGAGTCTTGCTGTCAGGACAGACAGTCAAAGTCGCCATCCAATCGGGTTTCTCCCTGGCACAGATCGGCGAATTTGCTTTTATCATCGCTTCCCTGGGGTTAACACTCAAGGTGACTGATAATTTCCTCTACCCGATCGTTGTCGCTGTTTCCGTCATAACGACCTTTTTCACTCCTTATATGATACGTATGGCGGAACCTGCCTATAAAATAGCCGAACGGCTCATTCCTGCCAGCTGGATGAATTTTCTCGAACGTTATTCTTCCGGCTCTAACACGATCCGGCAGAAAAGCGCCTGGGACAAGTTGCTAAAAGCGTTGGTACGTATTGTAGGTACTTATACCGCCGTCACCCTGGTACTGATCTTTATCTGGCTGCAGTTCGTAGCTCCGTTCATCATCAAACAACTTCCCGGCATACAAGGACAAAGCATTTCACTGGTCCTGATCCTTCTTCTGATCTCTCCGATGTTGCGCGCCATCATGATGAAGAAAAATCATTCGGTGGAATATGAGCAACTATGGCATGACAACAAATATAACCGTGGTCCGCTCGTCTCCCTGATCGTGCTGCGTATTATATTATGTATAGGACTCGTTATGCTTCCGATCGCACGATTGCTGAATACGGCCCTCGGAATAGGGATTGCAATCGCCGCCACAGTCATTGCCCTGGTCATTTTCTCCAAACGGTTGAAAAAACAGTCGATCCTGATGGAACGCCATTTCTTCACGAACCTGACTGCGCGGGAGATGGAAAACGAACGGAATGCCCCCATCAACCAACGATTTGCCAGCCATTTGCTGGAGCGTGATCTTCACCTGGCCGACTTCGAAGTAAAACAGAATTCTCCCAGTATGGGCAAAACACTTAAAGAGCTTAACTTCCGGCAGAAATGTAATGTAAATATCGTCACGATCATCCGTGGAGGCAAACGTATCAATATACCGGGAGGAAACGAACGGCTTTATCCGTTCGACAAACTGGTCGTTGTCGGTGCCGACGACGATCTGACCCATTTCCGGAAATATATAGAAGAACGCTATAAAGAATCGATGAACAACCTGCAGGAAACAAAAGAGGTGAACATGGAACAATTCTTTATCAGCGAAGGTTCAGGACTGATCGGCCGGACCATTCTGGAATCGGGTATTCGCGACAATTCCGGCTGCCTGGTCATCGGGATCGAACGCGACTCCCACTCTATCAAGAATCCGCCTCCCACTACGGTTTTCGAACAGGGAGATATTGTATGGATCGTCGGCGAGCATGAAAAAGTGTTACGTCTCAGCGAAGGAAAAACAGTAAGATAATCAACTAACGAATAAAACAACCGGATATGAAATTTATAGGAATAATACCGGCAAGATATGCCTCCACCCGCTTTCCGGGGAAACCGTTGGCCGACATGGCTGGTAAACCCATGATACAACGCGTGTATGAACAGGTAAAAGATGTACTGGATGCCGTATGTGTCGCCACCGACGATACCCGGATCGAAACAGCCGTAAAAGCTTTCGGCGGAAATGTCGTCATGACTTCCGACCAGCACCGGAGCGGTACAGACCGCGTTTACGAAGCCTACACCAAAGTAGGAGATGGTTATGATGTCGTTGTCAATATCCAGGGAGACGAACCTTTCATCCATCCGGAACAGATCGAAACATTAAAAGGATGCTTTACCGATACCGGTACACAGATCGCCACGCTGGTAAAACCTTTCCGACCGGACGATGATTTCGAAACAACACTGTTCAATGCGAACTCACCGAAAGTCGTTCTCAACAAGAACAGCGAAGCCATGTACTTCAGCCGTTCCATCATCCCTTATATGCGTGGAAAAAATTATCAGGAATGGTTACCCAACCATACTTATTATAAACACATCGGTTTATATGCCTACCGGGCCGATACACTGAAAGAAATCACCAATCTGCCCCAATCACCGCTGGAACTTGCCGAGAGCCTGGAACAACTCAGATGGCTCGAAAACGGCTATAAGATAAAAGTCGGCATTACCCAGCAAGAAACGATCGGCATCGACACCCCGGAAGACATGGAAAAGGCACTCGCTTTTCTCAACCGACAGCATAACCGGATATAGCAACCAGCAGCAATACCAGTAAAAGTCCGGTAGTAATGGAGACAGACAATATACTGATTTTCATATGCCGGACTTTTTCAAACTGCGTAGCTACCAATACACATGCCAGCACGATAGCCGGGAAAAATGCCGGAAGCCATGCATGCGGGTACTGATATGCATCTTCCTCCGAAAGCGAATACAACTCTTTCAAAAATTCAGGCAGTAAAATACCTGTTATCAGCAGTAAAGCCCAGTATACCCAATGTTTTTCTCCTATTTCCGCTTCATACAGCAACACCAGAATGACAAAAATAAACAACCGGCTACCCACCAGCGAATAGACTACGAACAATAAAGCAAATCCCGCTACCCAGGAAAGCCATTTCGTCTTTATCAACGTATAGCCACAGAATATATAGAGTGTCAGAACCAGGGACAGTATAGAATTCAAATGGTAATAATGACTACAATAAGTTCCCCATTCCAATATCACCGGAAACAAGGCATACAAAGGAGCCATTCCCCCTACATGAAATTTCTTTAATATAAAAAGAGAAGCCCACCATTCCGCCAACAATACCAATGCTATCAGAACAGCACCTCCACCGACGGGAACAAGCAGGGAGGTAAGAGTCCTTGCTAAAGAACAAGCAAGCCATGCCGGTTTACCCCAATATCCGGACAACACTTCCGGTAAACTCGTAATACTTACCATCTGCTCTTTCAGAAACAAACGATCAGGATCAAAAAACTGGAAAAAGAGAATACATAACAATGCAAAGAGTCCAGCTACGCTCTCTTGCAAAAGCCTTTCTTTCTTATTCATCAGTAAACCGTTTTAGACCAATACCAAACCCTTCAAACCGGAACTTGCTAATCCGACAAAATAAGTCGTCAACATAATCATAATCCACATAGGTTGACATATTCCAATAATGCAAATATATGAATATTTTAATACAATGTACACCGGATTACTTCAAATTCAAGCGATTGATTAAAATATACAACTTATTTAAATAATCGGTCATAAAAAAAGGCATGCCCGCGTCTTTCGACCGGCATGCCTTCTCTTTTATCTTTCCCGGAAAGGGTTCTTATTATCTTTTCTTTTTCTGATCCTGTTGTTTCTTCAACTGATCCTGTTGCATACGTTGTGCTTCTTCCAAACGTTTCATGAAACCTGATTTCTTCTGCGGTTTCTTTTTGTTTGCTTCCAGCTTGGCGAGCAACTTATCCTCATTGATCGTATAGCGGAATACTAACGTCTGAATGATCGTGATCAATGTAGAGATGAAGTAGTAATAAGTCAAACCTGACGCATACTGGTTGAAGAACACCAGGAACATTAGCGGCATCATATACATCATGGCCTTCATACCTGGCATCTGCTGTTGTCCGGTATTGGTCATTTCCATATTATACTTGGTATAGATAACGTTGGTAATCGTCATCAACAAACAGAATAAGCTGATATGGTTACCGAAGTACGGAGTAATAATAGGAATGTATTTATTCCAGCTGAAAATCGCATCATAAGTCGACAAGTCATGTGCCCAAAGGAAACTCTGGTGACGCAACTCAATAGCCGACGGGAAGAACATGAACAGCGCAATCAATACCGGCATCTGTAACAACATCGGTATACAACCCGCCATCGGACTGGCCCCGGCACGACTATACAACTCCATCGTAGCACGCTGACGCTCCACTGCCTTATCCTGACCCGGATATTTTGCATTCAACTCTTCCACCTGCGGGCGAAGTACACGCATTTTCGCAGATGACATATAAGACTTATAGGTCAATGGGAACAGAATCAACTTAACAATGATCGTCATCAATAAGATGATCAGGCCATAACTCTTGATATATTTGCCCAGGAAGTCGAACATTGGGATAACGAAATACTGGTTCACCCAGCGGAATACACTAGCCCCGAGCGGAACCAGGCGTTCCAAATCCAGCTGCTGGTCGGAAGCGATCCCCTTGTCGTACGATTTCAACAACGGATAACTGTTCGGTCCGAAGAAATAACGGAAAGTCGTCGCTTCATTACCTCTCAGGTCGAAAGGCACTGCCGTTGTTGTCTTGAACTCTTTAACGATACCGTCGGCTTCAACCATCTTAGAATCGAAAGTAGCGCTTTCAAAACCTTCGTCAGCGATCATCACCGTCGAGAAGAACTTATCTTTATAAGCGATCCATTTCAGACGACCCGACACTTTCTTATCTTCGCTTTTGCTTTCGCTCAACTGTTCTACGCCGTCAGCCAGGAATTTATAATACAAGGCTGTATATCTGTTCTCATATTTGATACCTTGTTCCTGCTGGCGGATCTTTTGTCTCCAAACCATATCCAGAGCAGTCGTACTCGGAGCCAGAACACCGTTCAGACCTGTACCTTTGATATCGAACTGTACCATGTAGTCGTCCGGCTTGATCGTATAGATAAAGTCCAGCGAACTACCTTCGCCGGCATTCACCCGCATAACCAACTGGTTCGGGTCCTGTGTTTTTACCGGAGTAAAAAACAGTTCGGCCGTATTCAACACACGGTTCGTTGCTGTCACCAGGGTAAAATCGAGAGATGCCTCTTTCCCTTCAAACAGGACAACCGGTTTATTATCATACGTGGTATAATCTTTCAGGCGAGCATACGAAATACGTCCCCCTTTATTACTGATATGCAATTCGATCAGGTCATTCTCCAGAACAGTTACATCGTCTGCTCCTGTCATAGCTGCGGCAAATACCCCGAAACTGCTTTCCAACCGGGCTGTTTTTGCAGAGTCCGGCAGATTATCAAAAGAATTATCGGCAGTGCTTTTACTTTCTTCGCGCTGCATTTCAGCCTGTCTGGCCAGTTCGATCTTCGCGATCGAATCCTGATACTGGCGCTGAGCTTCCAACTGCTCAGGCGTCGGTTTGTTTAACCAGCTGAATGCAAATAAAACAATACCAATAAGCAGAAAACCAATTAATGTGTTTTTATCCATCTATAACGTTGTTATTTATTATCAATAGCGGCTTTCACAAAGCTCACGAAAAGTGGGTTCGGATTAACTACCGTACTGTTATATTCCGGATGGAACTGAACTCCTACAAACCATTTCAAAGCAGGGATCTCGACCACTTCCACCAGACCGGTCTCAGGATTTTCTCCCGTACATTTCATTCCGGCTTCTTCAAACTGCTCGCGATACTGATTGTTGAATTCAAAACGGTGACGATGGCGTTCCTGAATATGTTCTTTTCCATAAGCTTCATAGGCTTTTGAACCTTTTTCCAAAATACAATCATAAGCTCCCAGACGCATAGAACCTCCCATATTGGTAACATTCTTCTGTTCTTCCATCAGGTCGATCACCTTGTAAGGCGTATTCGGTTCCATTTCGGTCGAATTAGCTTCTGTCAGTCCCAAAACATCGCGGGCATATTCGATCACCATGCACTGCATACCCAAACAGATACCCATGCAAGGCACATCGTTTTCACGGGCATATTTCAGAGCGGCAAACTTACCTTCGATACCCCGCTGTCCGAATCCCGGAGCAATCAGGATACCATCCATGTCTTTCAACTGTTCAGCGGCATTGGCTTCCGTCAGTTTCTCTGAATGGAATAAATGCAGGTCCAGTTTGCGATCGTTATAGATAGCGGCCTGCAACAATGATTCGTCGATCGACTTATAAGCATCCTGCAATTCCACGTATTTACCGACCAATCCGATCTTTACTGTTTCAGTAGCATCCGTCTTTTTCTTCAGGAACTCTTTCCAGGGTTTCATTTCCGGAGTCGGTCCTACTTCCAGTCCCATCTTTTTCAAGATAGTTACATCCATATTCTGACGCTGCAATACCAACGGAACTTCGTAAATAGTCGGAACATCGACCGACTGCACAACAGCATCCGCATCAACATTACAGAACAAAGCGACCTTGCGTGTAATATCGTTGCTCAACAGATGTTCGGTTCTCAAAACCAATACATCCGGCTGGATACCCAGTTCCTGCAATTGCTTAACCGAATGTTGTGTCGGCTTTGTTTTAAATTCTTTGGCAGCCGCAATGTAAGGTACATAAGTAAGATGTACGCACATACAGTTCTTACCCAGCTCCCATTTCAACTGACGCACACTTTCGATGAACGGCAACGATTCGATATCACCTACGGTTCCACCGATCTCTGTGATCACAAAGTCAAACTTATATTTCGAACCCAACAGTTTCACATTCCGTTTGATCTCATCGGTAATATGAGGAACTACCTGCACAGTTTTACCCAGGTAATCGCCTTTACGTTCTTTATTTATTACACTCTGATAAATACGGCCTGTCGTAATATTGTTCGACCGTGTGGTCGGAACATTCAGGAAACGTTCGTAGTGTCCCAGGTCCAGGTCCGCTTCATGTCCGTCTACGGTTACATAACATTCACCGTGCTCATAAGGGTTCAATGTTCCCGGATCGATATTAATGTAGGGGTCAAACTTTTGGATAGTAACCTTGTAGCCTCTCGCCTGAAGGAGTTTACCCAATGATGCAGCAATAATTCCCTTACCTAAAGAAGAGACTACGCCGCCCGTAACGAAGATGTACTTTGTATCTGCCACGATAGTAATATTTTAATTGTCTTTTAATTGCTCACTCGCATTTCAAAACTGCAAAGTTAGTTATTTTCATTCAGACGACAAGGGTATGGAAGTTTTTTCAACCTTAATTTAATACAAACAACCGCATAGGCATCCGGTACATACGGCATGCCCGGAAACTATTTTTCACATCCCGTAAAACTAACAGCAGGATTACAGCTAACTATTTATAAGTAGTAGGACATATCTATGATAACATGTACACCTTATTATATATATGTAGTACAGGTTACGCCCGATAAGTAGTACACCTTATGCTTAGTTGTATATATAAGAGACAATAGTTTCCGGTAATACGCCGGTTAACCGGCCGGCATGAAAAACTTAGTGGAATGGCATCTGCTGTATAAAGTTCTGACTTATATAACATTTTGTTTAACTGCCCGTTATAAAAACAGATAAGTTAAGATTGTTATATCATGTAAAAGATTAGCACATCTCATACTTTTTATCTAATTTCGCATCGTAGATACTAAAGATTGTAAATTAAAAGGTATTATGGTTATCAAGAGATACTTCATTCTGTTTTCTATACTTTCATTACTGGCAGGCGTGGCAAATGCGCAGGAAGGAACTATCATTAGCGGGACTGATGTTACCAATGCAGAACAAAGTGATGCGACAGATACTATCCCACTGATTGAAATAGAAGATCCGGACCTGGATAATATTATAAGCCTGCGGGCACAATTCGAGAAACAAAACCGGTCGTATTCCGCTCCGGTTACTCCCAATGAGAATCTGCTTCGTTTTCTAAAGAAAGACGAGGTCGAACTGTCTGATGAAGCGATGTATTGGGCACACTTGGTACGTGACGCTTCCACCATATTCGACAGCAGTGTAACTTTTCAGGATACGATCCTAGTAAACCCGCTGTTCCTTCCTATCATATTTAAGGGGAAGCTTCTACCGGATGATCTTTCTTATTATGATAAAGATGCCTGGAAGACTAGAGTCGATATTCCGCTTCCTTTTACTCCGGACACTATATTCAAGGAAGAAATGCTAAGACGGCAGATTCAAAATAAAGCATATAAATATGTAGAGGCAAACTACCCGAACTATTTCCGGTATTCAATGAGAGATCTGCCCCAGGATAAAGTGATAGCCAAGGTCATCACAAAACCGACTTACCAGCCGGAAATGATCAAAGTGGAAAGTGAAGCAGACTTCAGCGATGTGGATGCTCCGGTAAAATTCATACCGGAAAGACGTTTCTGGACGTCACACTTTGAAAGCGCGATCCAGTTCGCGCAGAATTATATATCCCCGAACTGGCACAAAGGTGGTGTCAGTGCACTGAATCTGACTAACCGTCAATATTTCGTTTATAATTACAATAAAGATAAAGTTCAGTTCACAAATGAACTGGAATGGAAAACGAATGTCTACACAGCACCAAAAGACACCTTGCGTGACTATAAAATAGGTGATGATGTCCTACGTCTTCACAGCAACATAGGTTATAAGGCTTTCAATAAATGGTTCTATACATTAGATGCGACATTCCAAACGCAGATGTTTAGCAACTATGCAGAAAATACAGATAATAAACTAGCTGGATTTCTCGCTCCGCTCAATGTCAATATCGGTCTCGGTATGAAATATGACTTAAATAAAACTTTTGCTAATAAACGTCATAAAAAATTATCGTTGTCAGCCAACTTGGCTCCGTTATCTTATACATTTATGTATAGTACGGACAAAGACATAGATTTAGGCCGTCACGGTTTCAAAAAAGATGAAGCTACAGGTGAATTCGAACGCAAGTTAAGTCAGTTCGGTTCTACGATTAATGCAACCATGACATTTCAGTTTAACCGAAACGTAAGCTGGTATTCACGTTTTTACTATTTCACCAGTTACGATCGTATGTTAGGAGAATTTGAAAATCGTCTGACTATGGCTATAAGTCGCTTTTTCTCAACTACTATATCGCTTAACTTGCGTTATGATGATGCAGTAAGTAAGAATGAAGACTTCGACAGCTATCTGCAGATCAACGAGGTGTTGAGTTTCGGCTTCAATTACAAATGGTAAGTTGAAGACGATTATTTCTGTAATAAACTTTGTTAATCGTGACATATTATCCAAATAATCCTTACTTTTGCCCTGGTTTTGCAATGTCGAGATTACAAACATGAGCGAAAGTATCAATCACAACGGTAGAATCGAAAAGATCGAAGGCGATACGATCTTTGTCAGGATCATTCAACAATCGGCCTGTTCCGGTTGCCACGCAAAAGGTATGTGCAGCGCATCCGACCAGAAAGAGAAAGTCATTGAAGTGAACGATCCCAACTCCGACAGATTCCACATAAACGAGGAAGTTACACTATGCGGTCAGAGTTCGCTCGGACTACAGGCTGTGTTACTGGCCTTTGTTCTTCCGTTGATCATTGTAGTCGCGGCCATTGTAGCAGGAAATTATTTGCAATGGGACGAAACAACCAGCGGGTTAACCGGTCTATTACTATTAGTTCCCTACTACTGCATACTATACTTTTTACGCGAAAAACTAAAAAGAAAATTCATATTTACCTTGAAAAAACTTAATTGATCAAATATCATGATTTTAATTGCCGTTATTTCATTAGGAGCCATTGGAGCCATCGGTGCAGTATTTCTCTACGCCGCCTCCAAGAAGTTTGAAGTATACGAAGATCCCCGCATCGCAGAGGTTCAGGAAGCATTGCCCGGAGCCAATTGCGGAGGTTGCGGATACCCCGGATGCGGTGGTTTTGCTGCAGCCTGCGTAAAAGCCGATTCACTGGAAGGACTGCTTTGTCCTGTAGGCGGAGCCGAAACGATGGGTAAAGTTGCTTCAATCCTCGGTATGGAAGCTGCCAGCGCAGAGCCGATGGTAGCAGTAGTGCGTTGCAACGGAACTTGCCAGGCCCGTCCGCGTACAAACCGTTACGATGGTGTACAGAGCTGTGCCATCGCTTCCTCTTTATATGGAGGAGAAACGAACTGTACATTCGGTTGTCTCGGTTATGGCGATTGCGTAAACGCCTGTACTTTCGATGCCATCCACATCAATCCGGAAACAGGACTGCCTGAGGTAGACGATGACAAATGTACATCATGCGGTGCCTGCGTGAAAGCTTGTCCGAAAAACATTATCGAACTACGTAAGAAGGGACCGAAATCACGCCGTATCTTCGTTAGCTGTGTGAATAAAGACAAGGGAGCAGCAGCCCGCAAGGCTTGTTCCAATGCTTGTATCGGTTGCGGTAAATGTGTGAAGGAATGTCCGTTCGAAGCCATTACGCTTGAGAACAATGTGGCTTATATCGACTACCGCAAATGCCGCTTGTGCCGCAAATGTGTAGCCGTATGTCCGACCGGAGCGATCCATGAACTGAATTTCCCGCCCCGTAAAGAAGCTGCCCCTGCCGTGGACGCCGACAAAGTAAAGCCTGTTGCCCCGAAAGCAACACCGGCTCCGAAAACTGCCGAAACAACTCCGAAAGCAGAAGCTACAACTAAAGCTGAACCGACTGCAAAAGCAGCCACAGCGCCTGAAACAAAAACAACAGAAGAAACAATTCAAAAATAAAAATCTAATAGTATGCTAAGGACATTTCGAATCGGAGGTATACATCCACCCGAAAATAAATTGTCTGCCGGGAAGAAAATCACCGGACTGGCTATACCCAAGCAGGTCATTATACCGCTAAGCCAGCATATCGGGGCTCCGGCCCAGGCTGTGGTCAAGAAGGGCGATCCGGTTAAAGTCGGTACACTTCTCGCCAAAGCCGGAGGTTTTGTATCGGCGAATATCCATTCGTCGGTATCCGGTAAAGTAAACAAGATAGATAACGCCCTCGACGCAAGCGGATACAAACGCCCCGCTATCTATATTGATGTGGAAGGCGACGAATGGGAAGAATCCATCGACCGCAGCGAGACACTCGTAAAAGAATGCCCGCTTCCTTCCAAGGAAATCGTAGACAAGATCGCGGCTGCCGGTATCGTAGGTCTGGGCGGCGCAACTTTCCCTACCCAGGTAAAACTGATGCCTCCTCCCGGAAGCAAAGCGGAGATCATTATTATCAATGCCGTAGAATGTGAACCGTATCTGACTTCTGACCATTCGCTGATGAAGGAAAAGACAGAACAGATCCTGGTCGGCGTTACTTTGCTGATGAAAGCCGTCAACGTAACGAAAGCGGTGATCGGCATTGAAAACAACAAACCGGATGCCATTGCCCTTATGCAGAAACTGGCAGCAGGATATAAAGGTATTGAAATCATGCCACTGAAGGTACAATATCCTCAAGGAGGTGAAAAACAGCTGATCGACGCTGTGATCCGTCGCCAGGTAAAGAGCGGTGCACTGCCTATCTCTGCCGGAGCCGTTGTACAGAACGTAGGTACGGCTTATGCAGTATATGAAGCGGTGATGAAAAACAAACCGTTGTTCGAACGTGTCGTTACCGTAACAGGTAAAGCAGTTGCCAATCCGTCTAACTTCCTGGTTCGCATGGGTACGCCGATCAGTGCATTGATCGAAGCTGCAGGCGGTATTCCTGAAGATACCGGTAAAATAATCGGCGGAGGTCCGATGATGGGTAAAGCCCTGATCAGTCCGGAAGTGCCGGTTACCAAAGGTAGCTCCGGCGTATTGCTGATGACAAAAAAAGAATCTGAACGTAAACCGATGCGCGATTGTATCCGTTGTGCCAAATGCGTCAGTGTTTGTCCGATGGGCCTCAACCCTACCCTGCTGATGAATGCTACAGAGTTTACAGAATGGGATCTGGCAGAAAAGAATCATATCACCGACTGCATCGAATGCGGTTCTTGTAGTTATACTTGCCCGGCCAACCGTCCGTTGCTGGATTATATCCGTTCAGGTAAAGGAAAAGTAATGGGAATCATGCGGGCACGAAAGTCATAAAAACAGAGCAATATGGAAAATAATTTAATAGTATCTCCGTCGCCCCATATCCACGGTGGTGACAGCATAAGCAAGAATATGTATGGTGTACTGATTGCCCTTGTTCCGGCTTTCCTGGTATCCCTCTACTTTTTCGGACTGGGTGCGCTGATCGTTACTGCAACATCGGTCGCAGCTTGTGTCCTTTTTGAATATCTGATCCAAAAGTTCCTGATGAAAAAGGAACCGACCGTATGCGACGGTTCAGCCATCCTGACGGGTGTCCTACTGGCATTCAACCTGCCGTCGAACCTGCCTGTATGGATCATCCTGATCGGTGCGCTGGCAGCTATCGGCATCGGTAAAATGTCGTTCGGCGGACTGGGTAACAACATTTTCAACCCGGCGCTTGTCGGACGTGTATTCCTGTTGATCTCTTTCCCGGCACAGATGACAACCTGGCCGGAAGTAGGACAGCTGACAGCTTATACCGACGCAACAACGGGTGCAACCGTTCTTTCACTGATGAACGAAGGGGCACTCGACAAATTGCCGACATTGGTCGATATGTTATGCGGTAAGATGGGCGGTAGCCTCGGTGAAGTAAGTGCGCTGGCATTGCTCCTGGGACTGGGCTATATGTTATGGAAGAAAATTATTACCTGGCAGATTCCGGTATCCATCCTGGTGACGGTATTTGTATTTACAGGTATCATGCACCTGGTCAACCCGGTTCAATATGCGAGTCCGTTCGTTCACCTGCTATCCGGAGGTCTGATGTTGGGAGCTATCTTTATGGCGACTGACTATGTGACTTCCCCGATGAGCAAGAACGGAATGTTGGTGTACGGTGTCGGTATCGGTATCCTGACCACAGTGATCCGTCTGTTTGGCTCTTATCCGGAAGGTATGTCGTTTGCTATTCTTATTATGAATGCATTTACCCCGCTGATCAACAGTTATATCAAACCTAAACATTTTGGAGGGAAATAAGCATGGCAAAATTAAAATCAACATTACCCAATATGCTCTTGTCGCTTACCATCATTTGTGTGGCGGCCGGGGCAATATTAGCCGGAGTAAACATGTACACCACCGGTCCGATTGCCGCCTCCAAAGCGGCTGCACTGGAAGCAGCTATCAAAGCTGTTACCCCTGAATTCGACAACAAACCGTCGGAAGATGCCTATATGGCCGTTACTGCCGAAGGCGATTCTCTGAAGATTTATCCGGCCACCAAAGGCGGTGAATTCGTAGGTGCTGCCGTTGAAAGCAATACAAAGAAAGGATTCAGCGGCGAGATCAGAGTGATCGTCGGATTCGACAAAACAGGTAAACTGCTAAATTATTCCGTATTACAGCATGCGGAAACTCCGGGTCTCGGAGCTAAGATGCAGGAATGGTTCAGCGCGGATAAGAACAAACAAAGTGTGCTGGGACGCGACTTGACAAGCGGACCGCTAAAAGTAACTAAAGACGGTGGCGACGTAGATGCTATCACAGCAGCAACCATCACCAGCCGTGCATTCCTGGACGCAGTGAACCGCGCTTACAGCGCATTCTCTGGTACTGACGGAGTAACCGGTGCAACCGCTAACACTAAAGAGGGAGGAAACAACAATGAGTAATCTAAAAATATTGATGAACGGTATCATCAAAGAGAACCCGACATTTGTTTTACTGCTGGGTATGTGTCCAACTCTTGGTACAACTTCTTCAGCACTAAACGGTATGAGCATGGGATTGGCAACCATGTTTGTATTGATCTGTTCAAATATTGCGATCTCAGCAATGAAAAATCTTATTCCGGATATGGTACGTATCCCCGGATATATCGTTATTATCGCAACATTCGTGACGGTAGTACAAATGTGTATGGAAGCTTTCGTTCCCGCATTATATGCCAGTCTGGGATTATTCATTCCGTTGATTGTTGTAAACTGTATCGTATTAGGTCGTGCTGAAGCTTTTGCCGCGAAAAATGGCGTCGTTTCTTCTGCATTCGACGGACTCGGTATTGGACTCGGTTTCACCCTGGCACTTACATTACTGGGTGCCATACGTGAATTATTGGGTACAGGCAAACTATTCGGTCTGACTCTTATGCCTGAACAATTTGGCTCACTGATCTTTGTATTGGCTCCGGGCGCCTTCATTGCATTGGGTTACCTGATTGCTATTGTAAACAAATTGCGTAAAGCCTAACATTAAAAAACGAAAAATATGGAATATATACTAATATTTATCGCAGCCGTATTCGTCAACAACGTTGTGTTGGCACAGTTCCTGGGTATATGCCCGTTCCTCGGTGTATCGAAGAAAGTGGAAACTGCAGCCGGTATGGGGGCAGCCGTAACATTCGTACTTACCATTGCAACCATCGTAACTTTCCTGGTACAGAAATATATATTGGATAAGTTCGGATTAGGCTTTATGCAGACGATCAGTTTTATCCTGATTATCGCCGCATTGGTTCAGATGGTAGAGATCATCCTGAAAAAAGTATCTCCGGCTCTTTACCAGGCACTTGGGGTATTCCTTCCGTTGATTACCACCAATTGCTGTATCTTGGGTGTCGCCATCCTCGTAATACAAAAAGAGTATAATTTATTGGAATCTGTTGTATATGCAATATCAACAGCTATTGGATTTGCGCTAGCTTTAGTTATCTTTGCAGGGATTAGAGAACAGTTGGCTTTGACACGTGTTCCCGAAGGTATGAAAGGTACCCCTATTGCGCTGATAACTGCCGGTTTACTGGCTATGGCGTTTATGGGATTCTCCGGAATCGTATAATTTAATCTAAATAGAGACTAGCATGAAAAAGAAAATCTTAGTAGCAGGTGGAACCGGATACATTGGCTCTCACACTACAGTTGAGTTGCAGAATGCAGGTTATGATGTGGTAATCATCGACGACCTGTCGAACTCCAATATCGAGGTATTGGATGGTATCGAAAAGATCACTGGTATCCGTCCTGAATTCATCAAGCTGGATTTAAAAGATAAAGAAGGAACCCGCGAAGCACTGAAGGCTCATCCGGGTATCAACGGTATCATCCTGTTCGCTGCCAGCAAAGCTGTCGGTGAATCAGTTCAAAAGCCGCTGATGTACTACCGTAACAACGTAGTTACATTGGTCAATCTGCTGGAGTTGATGCCTGAATTTAATATCGAGGGAATCGTATTCTCTTCTTCCTGTACCGTTTACGGACAGCCCGATCCTGAAAACCTGCCTGTAACAGAAGATGCACCGATCAAACCGGCTACTTCTCCTTACGGTAATACAAAACAGATCAACGAAGAGATCATTCGCGATACAATTCACGCAAACGCTCCGTTCAAGAGCATCATCCTGCGTTACTTCAACCCGATCGGTGCTCATCCGAGTGCAGAGATCGGCGAATTACCCAACGGTGTTCCTCAGAACCTGATCCCGTATCTGACACAGACCGCTATGGGTATCCGCAAAGAACTGAGTGTATTCGGTGACGATTACGATACTCCAGACGGTTCTTGTATCCGCGATTATATCAATGTTGTCGACCTGGCCAAAGCACACGTAATCGCTATGGATCGTATGCTGGGTGGTAAAACTGAAGCTAACGTTGAATATTTCAACCTGGGAACAGGAAACGGTGTAACCGTACTGGAGCTGATCAATACATTTGAAAAAGCTACCGGAGTAAAAGTACCTCACAAGATCGTTGGTCGTCGCGAAGGCGATATCGAAAAGGTTTGGGCTAATCCGGAACGTGCAAACAAAGTATTGGGCTGGACTGCAAAAGAAACATTGGCCGACACATTGGCTTCTGCCTGGAAATGGCAGGAAAGACTGCGTGAACGCGGTATCCAATAAAAGATAAATCTTTTTAATAAACACCGGAAGAATCTTCATTGACTTCTTCCGGTGTTTTTTTGTTCTCAAAACGGCCATTATCTAATCAAACTGCCAGATCGACATCCAACAGTGAAACAGCCACATCAGAAAGGCCGGGTTTGCCTAATAGTAAAAAACGAACAGTTCTATTGATTTATAAAGCTTTTTCTGTCTTTTGTATATTATTTTATTTACTTTTGTACAATATTTTTCAGTCACAGAGGATTGGTTCGTGACATAAAACCGGCAACAAAGAACATGACAAGCGAATACAAAGAAAAGTTACAAGCACACGGAGTTAACCTAAACAGTGCATTAAACCGATTCATGAATAATGAACAGTTATATGAAAGGATACTTTCTAAATTTCCAATGGATGAAAACTTTATTCTAATGGAGAAAAGTCTTGCAGAGAATAACATCAGCCAGGCTTTCCAGCATGCTCATACGTTAAAAGGATTAGCCGGTACACTTGACCTGACCACTCTTTCAAACATATTGATCCCGATGACGGAACAACTCAGAAACGGAGAAACGGAAAGTATACAGGATTTATTCAACCATTTGAAGATAGAATATAAACACATCTGTGAATTGATCGCCGAACATAGCGCCTGATATAAATGCAGATAAACGAAGTCACATGGAAAAGTATCTTAAATCAAAAGAATTGTTAGCTAACTACCTGTATCTTATGGACGTCGTTTGGGTTATTTATCCCGAAAACGAAAGTATCGAAGTCATCAAGGACGGTATAAATCCAAAACTGGAAAATACAAAACACGACTACAAAATTCTTTGTAATATCCGTAAAAGAGATATCTATCCACCGGATCATAATTTATGGGATGAAACGATCTCACTCGAAACTTTTCATAAAATGATAGAGGAAGGATATTTACACAGGAAATTCGATATGCGTTTCTGCAATAAACATTTCGGTTTTGAATGGCATGAAGCCTTTATCGACATAGTAATCAACGAGGATGGAATGCCGGACAGAATCATTCTATCCAGCCACAATGTCAACGATTTCAGAAAATCACAAATCATAGAAAAAGCCGTACAATCGGAATATGACTATGTGATTTATATCGAAGCTTCAAAAAATAGCTATGTCATGTACACTTCCGGTTCGGAAAGCGACAGCCCCCCTCCTGTCGCCAGCAGCGATTATGAGGCTGTGGTTGCGGAATACAACCGGCAATATATGTCGCCGGAATTGTGTGAAGAAATGACCATGAACATGAAGATTGCACATATCAGTCCCATATTGAAGCAACACGGAGAGTATATTCTATACAACTCTATGATAGAAAATGGCATGAATCGGGATAAGAAAATACGATTCAGCTATTTCGACAAGGAAAAGAACATCTGGCTATTGACCCGAACCGATATAACAGAAATCAAAGAAGAAAGAAGACAGAAACAACTGTTGCGGGATGCTTTACAAAGCGCTACAGCAGCCAACCGGGCTAAATCTGATTTTCTGTCGCGAATGAGTCATGATGTACGCACCCCTATCAATGCGATCATCGGCATGACGGCAATAGCCGGATTACATATGAACGATCAGGCACGTATCGCTGATTGTCTGAAAAAGATAACTATTTCATCCAAACTTCTGCTGAATCTGATCAACGAAGTTCTGGATATGTCGAAACTGGAAAGTGGGCGTATCATGCTGACGGATGAAGTTTTCAACCTCGACGAACTGTTGGAAAGCTTGTTCATAATGGTACAATCCACCTTTGAAGCAAAGAAACAGCAATTACATATACGCGTCATCCGTGTAAAACACGAATGCCTGATCGGTGATGTACAGCGCATACAGCAAGCCTTATTGAATATGCTGACAAATGCGATCAAATATACTCCGGATGGAGGGCAGATCGAAGTCACAATCGAAGAAAAACCGTCTGTTTATAATGGTTACAGCCAGTTTGAAATAGCCGTTTCAGACAACGGCATCGGGATGAAGCCTGAATTTATAAGCAAAGTTTTCGAGCCTTTCGAACGGTCGGACGATACCGCTGTACGTAACATCCAGGGTACAGGCCTCGGCATGGCCATCAGCCGGAACATTGCCCAGATGATGAACGGTGATATCCTGGTAAAAAGCGAATACGGGAAAGGTTCCACATTTACTATGATATTCCACGTCAAACAGGGTAACCTGGACGAATACGACAGCAGTATATTGGTAGACTTACCGGTACTGGTCGTAGATGACGACGATATCTCGTGTGAAATAGCCTGTGAAAATCTGGAGGAACTCGGGATGAAACCGGAATGGGTACTATCCGGCCGGGAAGCCGTGCAAAAGGTTACCGACGGAAACAACTATTTCGCCATTATCATAGACCTGATGATGCCTGGTATGAACGGCATCGAGACAACTCAAAAAATACGGGAACAAGTAGGCCCGAATATCCCTATCATTATCATTTCTGCTTACGACTATTCCGGATATGAGAGTGAAGCCCTGAAAGCGGGAGCCAATGGTTTCATCAGTAAGCCTGTTATGAAATCGAAGTTATTCCTTCTGATGAAAAGATTTGCGACAGACAGGAAAGAAGAAGAACAGGCCGTCGGTCCGGCTGTTATTACTTCTTTTGCAGATAAACGGATACTGGTAGTGGAAGACAACGATCTGAATCGTGAGATCGCCTACGAACTACTGAAGGAGACCGGTGCAGAAATAGAAACAGCCTGTGATGGGAAAGAAGCGGTAGACAAAGTTTCCGCCTCCCCCGAAGGCTATTACAATCTTATAATTATGGATATCCAGATGCCCGTAATGAATGGCCTGGAGGCAACAAAGAACATCCGCCGGCTCGACAGGCAAGACATCAAAAAACTACCGATCGTAGCCATGTCTGCCAATGCTTTTGCCGAAGATGTACAGTTAAGCCTCAAAGCTGGTATGAACGAACATATTGCAAAACCGATAGAGATAATCAGTCTTTACAAGATTATCGCAAAATGGTTTAGCTAAAAATTTATCATTTGGATAAATATCGATTAATCGCCTCGCGCCAATCTTCCCCGTTTTCCGGCTGGTATGTTTCGAAACCAAGTTGGCGTGCGATCTCGATATTACTCTTTCCATCATCCACAAAAAGTGTTTCCGAGGGATTCAAACCGCTGTCACGGATCATATATTCGAAAATCTTCGGGTCGGGTTTGGTAACACCCACTTCATAAGAGGTGTACATCTTATCGAAATAAGCGCCGATAGGACGACCCGCAGGCGTGAACTCGCTGGTCCTTGCCCAACCTTCCTGAATGATCGGATTGGTATTGCTCAAAAGATATACATTATATTCTTTGCGAAGTTTCAACAGGTAGTCCAGCTTATATTGAGGAGTATCGACGATAAAACCCAGCCAGGCATGTCTTATAGCATCGTATGAAAGATCTTTCCCGGCGTATTCACGCAACTTCTGACAAAATTCATCGGAGCTGATTGTTCCGTTCTCGACTTCCAGAAAGAATCCTTTCTGTTCATAGGGATCGAGCAATTGCCTTGCATCATCCACTCCAATCTCCTCAAAGCGACGCACGGCACAATCATGGTCCAGTTCTATCAAAACACCTCCCAAATCAAATACAATGTTTTTAATCTTTGTCATAACACTCTTCTTTTATATGATGTTCTCTTTACACGAACAAAGATAGGAATAATCTTAATATCCCAGGGTAAAACGTTCCTGATGATGCTTTTCCTGTTCCAGTTCGTCGATCATGGCAACGGCAAAATCCTCTACGGAAATATTACTATCCCCCTTTTCATCGGCTACCAGCTCGTCTTTTCCCAGACGGAATTTACCTGTACGCTGCCCGGGAAACATATTGGCTGCCGGACTCAGGAACACCCAGTCGAACGACTTTTCGGGTAACAGCATATCGGTATATACCTTTGCCAGACTCCGGATACCGGGTAACAGTTTTTCAGGAACATCGGGTTCGTCCATCAGCAGACGCCCCGGAGCCACCTGCAGGCTTCCGGCTCCGCCAACCATCAGAAAACGATGTACACCGGCATTACGCACGGCACAAATAATAGAGCCGTAGCCTTCTAATGTTTCATCATATATATTTGGATTCGACCATCCCGGATTGAAAGCACTGATCACCGCATCCGACTTTGCCAACTCACGCGACAAAAAATCGGTATCTGTCACATCACCTCCTACCACCTTCAGGTTCGGATGGGTTAATATCAACTTGGATGGATTTCTGACAATGACCTTTACCTGATGCCCTCTACCTAACGCTTCTTTCAAAATCGCAGAACCTACATAACCGGTTGCGCCTATAATAACAATTTTCTTCATGACTATATCCATTTGATTACTTGTTTATAGAACAACATCAGGTAGGTATCTTGTTTAGGGAAGCCTCTCTATTTCTGAAATACTTTAGTCGATTTGATCATGACATCATGTACAGGACGGTCATTTTTATCGGTCTTTACCAACGACATCTTCTCCACAATATCAAACCCGTCGACTACTTCGCCAAAGACGGTAACAGAATTGTCCAGATGGGGAACACCACCTACAGTCTTATACACTTCGCGATACTCTGCCGGAATAACATACGGGCCAAGTTCCGCCAGGGTATCTTCTACCATAATCAGGGCACGGTTCGTCAATTCAGTTTCCATCGAATCGGCTGCCAGCGCAGGATCTTCTTTCTTTAACTGATCAAGATATTTATAATACAACCAGTTACGACGTATCTGGTTGATCCGGGCTTCTTTTTCGTTCAGTTCGGTATCGGAAAGAACTTTTCCCTGTACAAAACAAAACTGGGTTCCGGCTGATGCCCGTTCAGGGTTTACGTCGTCGCTTTCTTTGGCATCGATCAAGGCACCTCGTTTATTGAAATGGTTAGGGAGTATCTCGGCAGGAACAGTATAGCCGCCGTCGCCATCACCATATAATACACCCGGTTCATGGGCTTTACTGGTAGGATCGCCTCCTTGTACAACGAAGTCTTTGATAATGCGATGGAACAACATTCCCTCATATTCACCGGACTGGCAAAGTTTTATAAAATTATCCCGGTGCAATGGCGTATCATCATAAAGAAGGACAGTAACGTCGCCCATCGTTGTTTTCACTGTTACATAAACCGGCTTAGAGGGGTCAAGCGGTTTATCCGCACAGGAAGCGAAGGTAAACAAGACGAGTAAAAAGGTTAATAGGTGCTGTTTCATAATAAGTTTATTGTGTATTATAGTTCAAATTTCCTCTATTCTTCCGCTTCATATACCAACATCTGGCACCGCTTGCAATCAAACTGCAGACGGAGCCGGGTGTCTTTATATAAAAGGTAATACGGTTCTTTATACGGTGATTTCTGTTTCTGGTATGTCGGACACCATCCCATACTATAGCGCAGGCAATGTTTTGTGAACATCAACGGAACATCCTTCTCCGGCTTCAATTCGAAGGCATCGGCTACCGTCTCCACCTCATGCATCTTATAGAAAGCTTTTGCCCGGCTGTTCGATACATTCCCCAAATAAGTCAATTGACGTTCAGGGAACGGTATCTCTTTCGCCGGTTCCACCTTACGCGCCAATTCCCGTTGATAACGAATGGTCCGGTCAGCCTGTAACTTCCCGACAGCCTTGCGACGCATATCCGCCAGCAAAGAAGAAGGGACAAACCAATTCCCGCCCATCTGTACAATGACCTCCGAGGCTTCAAACGGTGTATTTCCTAATTTTGACAGTTGGGTACGAATATTGTCTGTTTGCTCACGTCGTGCCGGTTCTTTGGCAAACGGTTCCGTCAACATTACCCGCGCACCGGTTTCATCCTCCATTGCCAAGGTAAATCCGAAAGCATTATCGAGAAACTCTATCTTTACGGAGAGTTTCCGTTCGGCCGAAGGCTTCGCCAACAGCTTCTCAAACATCTGATCGAAATTACGATAGAGAGGTGTTTTAGGCTTTATGTCCGGCATATCCAATGGGAAAACGCGATTCGCCTCCACCCTATTTACACGGAATCCTTCCAACTCTCCCCGATTATTGAAGAACACCAGGCCATCACCATTATTCAATTGTTTCAAACCAGCCACTGTAAACGAGTTACCTTTCAATTCCTTCACGGTCCCTACCGGTTCCCCTAACGACTTCGGTGTATCGAAAGCTGTAATATCTTTCGACCGTTCATGCAGAAAGAAAGGAGTAAATCCCCTGTTGAAGCTCTTCTCTGCCACCGGTTCAAACGTATAGGTACTTGTTCCTGCCGAAGCCCTGCAATATTCCGGACGATGTGCCAGGATTGCATCCAGCTTTTTCCGGTAATAAGCTGTTATATTCTTTACATAGGTGACGTCCTTCAACCGTCCTTCTATCTTCAACGACGAAACACCTGCATCGAGCAACGCTTCCAGTTGATCGGAGCGGTTCATGTCCTTAAGCGACAACAAATGCTTGTTATGTACGATCTCCGTCCCGTTTGCATCCACCATCGAATAGGGCAGGCGACAGTATTGTGCACATTCGCCCCGATTGGCACTTCGCCCGCTCAGGGCTGCACTCAAATAACATTGACCGCTATAACTGACACATAAAGCGCCGTGCACAAACACCTCCAGGGGCACAGTCGTCTGCTCCGAGATACATCTGATCTCGTTCAAAGACAGTTCACGTGCCAAAACCACCTGTGTGAATCCGGCAGATTCCAGGAATTTTACCTTTTCAGGTGTCCGGTTATCGGTCTGTGTGCTGGCATGCAAAGGGATAGGCGGCAGATTCAGGCGGGTAATTCCCATATCCTGAACGATCAAAGCATCCGTACCGACCTGATAAAGTTGCCAGATCAACTGCTCCGCTTCCGGTAATTCGTCTTCACGCAGGATCGTGTTTAACGCCACATAGATACGGGCATTATATAGATGGGCATAATCGCAAAGGGTACGGATATCCTCCAACGAATTTCCGGCTGCTGCACGCGCACCGAATTTCGGTGCACCGATATAGACGGCATCGGCACCGTGATTGATCGCTTCGATACCACAGGTTAAATCCTTTGCCGGAGCCAGGAGTTCAATACGACGAGGTTTGATTGGCATATTTTATTTCAGATATTATCAATAATGAGCTATCCCTTTATCAAAGTGACTTAGCCATTACAGGTTTATTTGCCGTCAGTTTTAACTGACGGTTTACATGTTGCTTCTCTTTATTGGCTTCAGCCACATTTATCTTCAATAGAGAGACTGCTTAAATGGGACTAAAGGCCAAAGAGAGAGAGCATTTACTAATCCGTTGGTTAAAACCAACGGCAAATGAACCTGTAACTAAGCATGTTTTATGTATGACTGATCGCTTGCTCGGATAGTTCAATTATTTCTAAATTACAAACTTCCCAGGTTCTTAATATCTTCGATATTGAACGGGGTTTCCTGATAAACGTAATAGTTCAGCCAGTTGGTAAACAGCAGGTTTGCATGACCTCGCCAACGGACAACCGGACCTTGTGCCGGATCGTTATTACGGTAATAGTTATGAGGAACCGAAATAGGAAGTCCTTTATTCAAGTCACGGATATATTCATCGCTCAATGTATAAGGCGAATATTCCGAATGTCCGGTGATATAAAACTCACGTCCTCCGCGCGACATTGCCATATAAACACCCGACTCTTCACTTTCTGAGAGCAACGTCAGTCCCGGAACCTTCCGGATATCTTCACGGCGTATCTCCGTATGACGGCTGTGAGGCACATAAAACTCATCATCGAACCCACGGAAAATAGGCAAAGAAGGCTCCCGCAACGTATGACGGAAAACCCCGAACATCTTCGCTGGCAAATCATATTTAGGAACACCATAGAAATGATACAATCCTGCTTGTGCCGCCCAACATATATATAATGTAGAGGTCACATGCGTACGTGCCCAGTCGAAAATCGTAGTCACTTCCTCCCAGTAACTCACCTCTTCAAACGGCATCTGTTCTACCGGTGCACCGGTAACAATCATTCCGTCGTAATAATCTTTCTCTATTTCGTCGAAGTCTTTATAAAACTCCTGCATATGTTCGATCGGTGTATTCTTCGGAGTATGTCCTTTTATCTTCATAAAGTCCAACTCTACCTGCAAAGGGGTATTACTTAACAAACGGATCAGATCGGTCTCCGTTGTAATTTTCAAAGGCATCAGGTTCAGTACCACCACACGAAGCGGACGAATATCCTGTTCCGAAGCCCTAAGGGAATCCATCACAAAGATGTGTTCCTTTTTAAGGAGTTCAATAGCGGGTAAATTCTTTTGTAAATTTAATGGCATAGCAATTCCTATCTTTATTGTTTTTAGGAATACAAAGATAGGAATAAGTTAGCAGTTAACGTTTTTCCCAATAAAAAAAGTACCTATAGGCTGTCTTTAGCAGATTTCCTATAGGTACCTAATATTTTGTATCTTCTTGCAAAAAAGGACTATTTCTCTGAAGTTAAGGTATATCCGCCACCTAATGCCTTATACAGATAAACCACTGCCAGCAATTCATTCTGTACCGCATTATTTAAGCTGATCTGAGCATCCAGATAACCACGCTGAGCATCCAGTACATCTATATAATTAGTTACTCCATTTATATATTGCAGTTCAGCTAATTTAAGATATTTAGCAGATGCAGCTTCCAGCCTTTCCTGCGAGAAACGGATCTCTTTCGCTTTACGGATCGTGATAATAGCATCATTCACTTCCTTAAAAGCACTGATCACACTCTTTTGATAAGTATAAACCTCTTGTTCGTAACGAGCTTTCGATGCTTTCAGCTTCGCTTTATTCTTTCCCATCGCAAAAAGCGGTTGAAGCAAATCGCCTGCCAGAAACCAGGCCGGACTCTTCAACAGGTCGCCCAATTCTTCACTTTCAATACCAAAGTTACCTGTCAGGCTGATCTTCGGAAACAGGTCTGTATAGGCCACTCCTACTTTGGCATTTGCTTCACGGAGTTTCAACTCTGCCTGTCGCATATCGGGACGACGTTCGAGCAAAGCAGAAGGTAGTCCTATCGGTAAAGCATCAGGCAAACGCTGTTCACCAAGCGGCAATCCCCGGGGAATATATCCCGGATATTCTCCCAAAAGAAGGGAGATATCGTTTTCTTTTATCCTGACCTGACGTTCCAATGACGGGACAAGTGTTTCCGTACGGGCCAACTCAACCAATGCCTGGTTATAGGATGTTTCAGATGTCAAGCCTCCTTCAAAACGAAGTTTAGCCAAACGGACACCTTCACGACGGGCTTCCAAGGTCTGCCGTACGATATTTAACTGCCGGTCGAGAGCACACAATTCATAATAAGCAGCTGCAACTTCAGCTACTAAAGTCAATTGAAGAGCACGACGTGCCTCTACCGATTGCAGATAAGCTACTACACCCGCCTCATTTGCCCAACGCAAATTTCCCCATAGATCGAGTTCCCACGAAAGCGTCAGTTTGGCTCCATATTCAGGATCGGGTTTCGGATTATCGCCACCATAATTCAAACGCTCCTTCTGTCCATAAATACGTGCCCCGATCTCCGGGAACTGCTCGGCAAAAGTGATACGTTTAGCAGCCATCATCTCTTTGATCTTGGCAGCTGCGATCTTCATATCTTTGTTGTTTTCCAGAGCAGTTGTTATTAACCGCTGCAAAGTTGTATCAGCATACAGGCTTTCCCAGGGAATGTTCTCTACGGAAAGAGTATCCGATTCTCCTTCAAACTGAGCCGGAAGATTCAAATCCGGACGGGCATACTTCTCTCCCAACTTACAGGAAGAAAGCGAAACCAAAGCAACGGCGACCACTGCAATAAAAAAGAATAACTTTCTTTTTCGAAGGATTTTTTCCTTCGGAATAATCTGGCTGACGCGTTCCATTTTTAAGACTTTCTTCATTTTATAGATAAATACAAAGAAGAATGGTACCAACACAATTCCTACAGTGATAACAACCAACATACCGAAGAACACTCCGGTCCCAAGACTATGACGGGAAGCTGAACCCGGCCCGCTAGCCAATACCATCGGAAGCATCCCCAACACAAAAGCCAGAGAAGTCATCAGAATGGGACGGAAACGCATCCGGGCGGCATGAATAGCGGCTTGTATAACATCGACACCTGCATCTACCTGTACTTTAGCAAACTCTACGATCAGGATCGCATTCTTTGCAGCCAGACCGATCAGGGTTACGAGTCCAATCTGGAAATAGATATCGTTATGTAATCCGGTAGCCCAAATACCCAAATAAGCTCCCAAAGCTGCAACCGGCAACGACAGCAGTACGGCGATCGGCACAATCCAACTTTCATACTGTGCAGCCAGGAACAGGAAAACAAACAGGAAAACGAGTGCAAGCACCATGCCGGTCTGACCTCCGGCTTTCTTTTCCTGATAAGACAATCCACTCCATTCCACACCGATGTTATCCGGTAGATGTTCACGAGCGATCCGTTGCATAGCCGCCATCGCTTCACCGGAACTGTATCCGGGAGCAGCCACTGCACTGATTGCAGCTGTAGAGAACATATTGAACTTCTTTATCGTACCTGGCCCGGTTGTATAACTTGTCGTACCCAATGCAGTCAACGGAACCATCGAACCGTTCTGAGCACGGACAAAGAATAATCCCAGATTCTCCTGTGTGGCACGATACGGTGCTTCCGCCTGGATATATACCTTATATATACGGTTGAACATATTGAAGTCATTCACATAAACCGAACCCAAATAAGCCTTCATCGTCGAGAAGATGTCGGTCAGAGGAATACCCAGAAATTTCGCCCGGTCACGATCTACATCAAAATATAATTGAGGGATCTGGGGTTGCAAAGCAGAAGAGACACCGGTCAGCTCCGGAGCTTTCGATGCGTACAGCATGAAAGTGTCGGTGGCACTTACCAGATTTTCCCAACTGGCTTCTCCACGAGCTTCCAGTTGCATTTCCAGCCCCCCGCTTTCTCCCAATCCAGGAATAACAGGCGGACGGTTCAGATAGGCCAATATTTCCGGATAGTACTCGAATTCTTTACGGGCAACTTCCATTACATCTTCAACTCCCATGCCGGAAGACTTACGTTCTTCCCAGGGTTTCAGAATAACGGTAAGGGTTGAACGGCTTTGTGATGTTCCCACACGAGTACTGCTACCGGTCACATTTTGCACATAGGCCACAGCCGGTTGTTTCTGCAAAAACTCGATAGCACGGTCGGTTACTTTACGGGTACGTTCCAGGGTTGCTCCTTCAGGCATCACTAATTCCACGGTGAAAAAGCCCTGGTCTTCCTCCGGTATAAAGCTGGTCGGTATAAAGCGATTCAGTACAAAGATGAAAACAAGTACCATACCGAAACCTGCCAGAATCCGTTTTGGATTTCCGATGGCCTTCGATAACAAATGGATATATTTATTATTTCCTTTATGTAACCAGATATTGATTTTACGGAAGACAAAGTTCTTCTTTCCGGTTGTCGGACGCAAGATCAAGGCACACATAGCAGGACTCAATGTCAATGCGACTACTGTTGAAAGCAATACCGATACGACAATAGTTATCGAGAACTGGCGATATAACGCACCGGTAATCCCGCTCAGGAAACTTACAGGAACGAATACTGCAGCCAGTACCATCGAAGTCGCGATCAATGCTCCCGACAATTCATGCATGGCCTTATGGGTAGCTTCACGAGGCGTCAGTTTTTCCTCATGCATAACACGCTCCACATTTTCCACAACAACAATCGCATCATCCACCACAATACCAATTGCCAGAATCAATCCCAATAAGGTCAGCATATTCAGTGAGAATCCCATAATCAACATGAATCCGAATGTACCGATCAGAGAAATAGGCACGGCAATAGTCGGGATCAAAGCGGCACGCCAATTCTGCAATGACAGGAACACAACCAACACAACCAGGAATAAGGCTTCAAACAAGGTCTTGTACACTTCATGGATGGACTGTGAAATATATTCTGTCATATCGAACGGGAATTTATATTCCAGCCCTTCAGGGAAGTTCTGGCTGATCTCTTTCATCGCTTCCTTCACGTTGGTTGCCACTTCCAGAGCGTTAGCTCCCGGTAACATATAAATACCGAGGATTGCAGCATTCTCACCGTTTATCCCACTTTCAGTAGAATAGGAAGAGGCTTCCAATGAAATACGGGCAACATCCCGCAAACGGACGATAGAACCGTCCTGATTTGCACGGACGACAATATCTTCAAATTCCTTCACTGTCGATAGGCGGCCACGAGCTGTAATAGGTATGGTGACATCCACATCTATGACCGGTTGTTTACCTAACTCACCGGCGGCAGATTCACTGTTTTGCTCTTTCAATGCATTCTGGATATCCTTTACCGTCAATCCCATATTAGCAAGACGATCGGGATATACCCATATCTGCATACCATAATAACGGCTACCGATATTCGAAACACGTCCTACTCCAGGGATACGACGAAGGACATCAAGCACATTGATCGTTGCAAAGTTACTCAGGTAGATTTCATCGAAACGCGGATCATCCGAACTCAAACTTAATGTCATCAACTGACTGGCGGATTGTTTCTCTACCGTAATACCGTTCTGCACGACATCGGAGGGAAGACGCGACTCTGCCAGCTTCACACGATTCTGTATTTCTACAGCAGCCAGGTCAGCATCCGCCGACACATCGAAAGTAACCGTAATAGTCAAACCTCCGGAGTTACTGCTGCTACTCTGCATATAGATCATACCCGGAGTACCATTCAACTCCTGCTCGATCGGTGTAGCAACAGCTTGCGACACCGTCAAGGCACTGGCTCCCGGATAAGAGGCACTAATCTTCACAACCGGTGGCGTGATCTGCGGATACTGATCCACCGGCAACAACATCAATCCAATAATCCCGACAATAACAATTAACAAAGAAAGTACAGTCGAGAATACGGGACGATCTATAAAGAATCCCGGTTTCATTCTCCTGCCTCCTCTCTATATGCTGCGACAGCTTTATCATCACCAGCCTGGACCGGACGAACCAACATTCCGGGAACTAACTTATGATAGCCTTCAACAACGACCGATTCATTTTCACCTAGACCACGTTCAATAACAATGCTGTTCCCTATTTCCGGTCCTGTCTGAACAAAACGTTTTTCCGCTACGTTATCACGACGGATAATATAAATAAAGACACCGCCCTGTTCAATAGAAATGGCTTTCCGGGGAACAACGATTGCGCGCTCACGCACATCTAATAATAGTTTTACACGTGTAAACTGTCCGGGAAGCAATTTTTGGTTCGGATTAGCCAATTCTGCACGGACACCGAATGTTCCTGTTTGAGGGTCTACAATCGGATCTGCAAAATCTACAATTCCTTTTACCGGATATTCAGAATTATCAGCAAGGGTTACAGTAACGGTCGGTTGCCAGGAGCGGGTCGTGTCCTGCTCACCGAACTTGATATTACGACGTTCAGCACGCAGATAATCCAGTGCTGTCATTTTAAAATCCACCAATACCGTATCGCTCTTCACAACAGCAGCCAACTTTGAATTGACACCGGGGCCGACCAAGGCACCGACATCGACAAAACGCTCACTGATATACCCGGCAATTGGGGAAGTTACAGTTGTATAACCGAGTTCCAGTTGTGCCTGATCGAGGTCAGCCTTACTCATAGCGATATTGGCTTCCGAATCGTCCAGAGAAGCCAATGCATTATCGAGATCCAACTGACTCGCTGCATGTTGTTCATACAAGGGCTGCAAACGTTCCACATCTCTTTTGGCTTTTGCCGCCTGAGCTTCATTCTTTTTTAACTGTGCTCTTGCTTTCTCTACGCGAGCCTTATAAAGTGCAGAATTGATAATAAACAGAGGTTCATTTTGTTTAACCTGTTTACCTTCTACAAAAAGCATCCTTTCCAGATAACCTTCTACACGGGCATGTATCTCTACATAACTTGCTGCCCGAATACGACCTACGTATTCACCAAATATTTGCACATCTTCTTTCTGAGGCTTGTCTACAATGACAAGGGGACGCAACGGTTCTTCTTTTTTACGACAACCTGTTGCCAGCATTAAAAGGGCGACTAATACGATACTTCCTTTTACTAATCTTTCTCCTACCATTACTAATATCTATAAATGACATTTAAATATTCTATTGTTCTATCTCTCTACTGTAAGAATGAAATAATCGTACCATTGTTCAATACAATCTGTTAAAAAACGCTATACTACTAAATATTAATCATATAAACCAACTACAAGATAGAACGACTTCTTTATTAAAAGATACTTTTGTAGAATTATTCCACAAACAAGTGTTACAGAGTCCACAAAATTAATATAAATCAAAAACAAATAATGTATTTATGGATAGTTTTCCCCTTTGGAAGGAAGGTAGAGAGAATAAAGCTAGTCATTAGGAAGAACTATATAAAACAAAAAAGAAGTCAGCTCCATTATGCCAATAAAGATTTGAGCCAACCATGTATAAGCATCAGTCATAAATAAACCTGTAATAGCCAAGCCTCTTGATTATGGGATAGCTTCTTTTGATGAATATAAACTTATTGCTATCTCTATTGGCATATTGGCACATTAGCTCATTATTGATAAAAGTGAAACCATGATAAATGAAAAAAGGAGTCCACTCTTTCGAATGAACTCCTTTCTACCTTTCAGCTCTCGCTTACTAA